>NZ_JBMNDR010000142.1:0-14018 GCF_052543235.1 Streptomyces sp. SAS_272
GATGGGGGCGCCCCTTCCGAGAAGGGGCGCCCCCATCGCCGTGTGCGGTGGTGCTACTCCGCGTCCTCGCTGTCGATGCCCAGGCCCGGGAGGAGGCCGGGGAGGAGGGGCGGGAGGGTGACGTCGGGCCGGGTGAGCGGCGGGTTGGTGGTCGGGGCGGTGCCGCCGGTGTCCTTCGGGGGGTCGAGAAGGCCGCCGGTGTTGCCGCCGAGGAGGCCGTCGTCGTCGGTCCCGGAGGTGGCGGACCTGCTGGGGCTGCCGGTGTCGCCCCCGGTCTCGTCGGACGTGTCCTTGCCGCCGCCCGGGGTGCTCGCGCGGCCGGTGTCCGAGGAGCTGCCGGTGGATGCCGACCCGGTGCCGTGACGGGTGTCGCGGCCGCCCGCGGCGGGGGGCCGCGGGAGCAGGGACTGCAGCGGGGCGACCTCGTCGTCTATGGCTTCGAAGACCGACGAGACCTGCTGGCTGACGTCCCCGAGCTGGACCGGGAGCCGCTCGCGCAGAGCGCCCCAGGCCTCGCGGTGCGAGCGGGAGAACGCCTCGAGGGCCTGGATGGGACCCAGCGAGTCGGGGTTGTGCGCGTACGCCTCGTGGAGGAGGCGATGACCCTCCGACGCGTCGTGTTGCATGCCGTTCAGGGCGCGCCGGATCTCGCCGAGGGACTCGTGGTCGAGGTCGCCGCTGCGGCCCCGTTCCATGAGCCTGCGGGCCTCGCCGAGCCGGGTGGAGGCCTGGTCGAGGTAGGTGCGACCGCGTTCGTCGTCACCGTCGGCCAGATAGTTGAGCTTGAAGTCCTCGATCCCGCGCTTCAGCCCGTAGAGCCCGTCGCCGGGCAGGGCGTCGGAGCTCGCGGCGGCGACTCCGCCGAAGGCTCCCGCCGCGACGCCGACGCTGAGGCCGCCCGCGGTGAGGCCCCTGGCGAGGCGGGAACGCGGCCGGAACTTGCCCAGAGGGCCGGCCCGGTGTGTGCCCCTGCCCCGGTGGGATCGCTGTTCGGGGACCGACAGGTCCGCCGCCTCGCCTCCCGCGGTGCCAGCCTGCAGCATGGCCTCCATCGCTGCGACCAACTGGGCCCGCTGGACGACCTTGACCTCGGGATCGAACTCCGGCTTGGGCAGCTCGGCGAGACTCGTGGCGAGGGCCAGCAGCTGGCCCTGCCCGGTCTGGTCCGCAGCGGCCGGCGCCGGCGGTGATCCTTCGGTCTGCTCGGCCGCCGTGCCCTGGTCGGACTGCTCCTCCAGGGCCTGGGCGAAGGCGTTCGCCCGCCGGTGCGCCGATACGTTCGCGATCACGGGCGGCACCTCCTCTCGTCATGACGGTCGACTCCCCTGGGGTACTGAGGGTTGCACGCCCTGTGCCGGTTGCACCCGATCGAGTGATCGGGGTCGGCCAGGACGTGACCACAGGGAGCCTGTATCCCGCACAACGACTGGCGCGGCACTTGGGTTACGGACTGCGGATGATCGGATCGGGAAGGCAACGGACTTTCACTGAACGTGAGTTGGGGAACGCCGACAGTGATCTGCGGGCGGGGGCGGTCAGCGGGCGTCTTCCGGCAGCAGCCGGGCGAGGGTGCGGACGGCCCGGTACTGGAGGGTTTTGATGGCACCCTCGTTCTTGCCCATCACCCGAGCGGTCTCGGCGACGGAGAGGCCCTGCAGGAACCGGAGCGTCACGCACTCCTGCTGCTGGGGGTTGAGCCGGCGCACCGCGTCCAGCAGCGCGGCGTTGGACAGGGACTCCAGGACGGAGTCCTCTGGGGAGCGCTCGACCTCGTTGGCGTCGAGCATCTCGCCGGTGGTCACCTCGAGCCGGAAACGGCTCGACTTGAAGTGGTCGGCGACGAGGTTGCGGGCGATGGTGACGAGCCAGGCGCCGAAGTCGCGGCCCTGCCAGGTGAACGTCCCGATGCGGCGCAGGGCGCGCAGGAACGTCTCGCTGGTGAGGTCCTCGGCAGTCGCCTTGCCGCCCACCCGGTAGTAGATATAGCGGTACACGGTGTCGCTGTACTGGTCGTACAGCCGCCCGAAGGCGTCGGCCTCGCCCGCCTGAGCGCGTTCGACGAGGTCCATCATCCGGGCGCTGTCGCTGTCGGCGGCCGGTCGGCGGGTGGCGGTGCTCGCGCCGCTGGTGGTCGAGCGCCCTCTTCTGCCGACCGCGGCGCTGCCTTCCGCCAGTGCGTAGCAGGGGCCCGCCGGAGCGGCGGTGGCGAAGGCGGGGCCGGCGTACGCGGTGGGGACGAAGCCGCGCAACAGGTCCTGGACCATAGCGACCGTTGCGCGCAGCGTAGCCAGGCCCGAGGTGTCAACCCCGACGTGTGGGTACACGGGACTCCCAGAGGCAGAGCTTCCATCACGTGCAGTGCGGAACCTTTCACCCGTCGTAGCGACAGGAGGGGTACCGGATTGCGTCTGAGGAGAATAACGCTTCGTACAGGGCCTGCTACGCCGAGTTGCTCAAATCATCGATTACGTCGCTTCTGTGGCCTATTGGCGCTCGATCAAGTGATGCAGGCTGAGCGATTGTTGATCGGAACGGTTCGAGTTTCGGGTCGGTCCAGGGCGTGTTGTGGCGGAGCGCGGACAACAGGACTGGATACGGGGTTACGCGGGTACGACCGTCGGATTGGTCGGGTTTGCTCGTGGGTGTGGGGTGTCGTCGCCGGTGTGACGGACAGGGGCGGGGAGGCGGGGCGGACGCGCACGGGCGCCGGCGCGGGGCGGAGGGTCGCAAAACGCGGCGGCCGGGCGGTGTCGCACCGCCCGGCCGTCCTCTTTCGCTCCGCCCCGTCCTCGTCCCCGCGTGGCTCGTTCCCGCGTGGCTCGCGGCCGTGGGTCTGTCAGCTCATCGCCGGCGCCGGTGCAGCGCGATCGCCGCCGCCGTGCCGCCCGCCACCGCGCCGACGCCCGCCGCCGCGGGGATGCCGACCTTCGCCGCCTTGCGGCCGGTGCGGTAGTCGCGCAGCCGCCAGTCGAGGTTGCGGGCGTGCTTGCGCAGCTTGGCGTCCGGGTTGATGGCGTAGGGGTGGCCGACCAGGGAGAGCATCGGGATGTCGTTGTGGGAGTCGCTGTACGCGGCGCAGCGCGTGAGGTCGAGGTTCTCCGCCGCCGCCAGCGCGCGCACCGCCTCCGCCTTGGCGGGTCCGTGCAGGGGCTCGCCCACCAGCTTGCCGGTGTAGACGCCGTCGACCGACTCCGCGACCGTGCCCAGCGCGCCGGTGAGGCCGAGCCGGCGGGAGATCACCTGGGCGATCTCCACCGGGGCGGCTGTGACCAACCACACCTTCTGGCCGGCGTCCAGGTGGGCCTGGGCCAGTGCGCGGGTGCCCGGCCAGATGCGCTCGGCCATGTACTCGTCGTAGATCTCCTCGCCGATCGACATCAGCTCGGAGACGCGGTGGCCCTGGACGATCGAGAGGGCCGAGTCGCGGGCCTCCTGCATGTGCTCGGGATCCTCGACGCCGGCCAGCCGGAACCACGCCTGCTGCCAGGCGAAGCGGACCAGGTCGTGGGTCTCGAAGAACTTCCGTTTGTACAGGCCGCGGCCGAAGTGGAAGAGCGCGGCGCCCTGCATCACGGTGTTGTCGAGGTCGAAGAAGGCGGCGGCCATCGCGTCGCCGTGCACCGGGAACTGCGGTTCCCGGTCCGAGGTGTCCAGGGCGTCCTGGGAGTCCAGGGCTTCCTGGGTGGACTTGCGGGCTGCCTCGGCCGAGGCCTCGCCTGCCAACACGCTCCGCGCCGTGGCGGAACGCCTACGGGGAGTGAGCCATCCTAGAGCGGCCATGGCGTGAGCATAGCCAGTCTGTTCGGCGGTTCCGGATCGGTGGGGTTGGCAGTGTGTGAACACTCGAGGCCGTCCCGTCGCCGAGAGCGCGACAATGGCGGCATGACTCCCCTCTTCCGACGCAGGGCCGACGCGCACGAGCGGTCGGTCACTCTCATCCGCAAGGCGGGCTGCCATCTGTGCGACGACGCGGAGCAGGTGGTCGCGCGGGTCTGCGCGGAACTCGGCGTGCCCTGGGAGCAGAAGGACATCGCCGACGACCGTGAGCTGTACGAGCAGTACTGGGAGCAGATCCCGGTCGTTCTGGTGGACGGCAGGCAGCACACCTTCTGGCGGGTGGACGAGGGGCGGCTCCGCAAGGAGCTGACCGGATGAGAACTGACCGAGCAGTACAAGGACGTACGGGACGTCGCTTAGGATCGATGGCGCTTTGGTCTCGGGGGCGGGATTCACGAGGAGAGTGACGGTTTTGCCCCCTGTAATGACGCGCGTGACCCCGGTCACGTTGGCCGGGCAAATCGGACACCATCTTTGTGCACGCGTTCACAAAGACATAGCCTGCACTCGACGGGGCGGTCTGGGAACATGTGACCGCCTGCAGCCCCGCTCTACCCGCAGGAGCACCGTGGCAACTGGCCGAACTCACCGACCGGCGACCCGTAGCCGAGGGATTCCCGAGGCCACCGTCGCCCGCCTTCCCTTGTACCTCCGTGCGCTGACCGCACTGTCGGAGCGCTCGGTGCCCACGGTCTCCTCCGAGGAGCTCGCGGCCGCCGCGGGCGTCAACTCCGCGAAGCTGCGCAAGGACTTCTCCTACCTGGGTTCCTACGGAACGCGCGGTGTCGGCTACGACGTCGAGTATCTCGTCTACCAGATCTCGCGTGAGCTGGGCCTCACCCAGGACTGGCCGGTCGTCATCGTCGGCATCGGAAACCTCGGCGCGGCGCTCGCCAACTACGGCGGGTTCGCCTCGCGCGGGTTCCGGGTCGCGGCGCTCATCGACGCCGACCCCGCGATGGCCGGGAAGCAGGTCGCCGGGATCGCCGTGCAGCACAGCGACGGCCTGGAGAAGATCATCTCCGAGAACGGCGTCTCCATCGGCGTCATCACGACCCCGCCCGGCGTCGCCCAGCAGGTCTGCGACCGGCTCGTGGCCGCCGGCATCACCTCCATCCTGAACTTCGCGCCGACCGTGCTGTCCGTGCCGGACGGCGTCGACGTGCGCAAGGTCGACCTCTCCATCGAGCTGCAGATCCTCGCCTTCCACGAGCAGCGCAAGGCCGTCGAGGAGGCCGCGGCGAGCGACGCCGCCAACCCCGCGCCCGTCAGCCGCGACGCCTCCACCGACCAGGGACCCGACGGGGACGTGCCCGCCGTGATGCCGGCATGAGCCTCCTCGTCGTCGGACTGAGCCACCGCAGCGCCCCGGTGAGCGTGCTGGAGCGCGCCTCGCTGTCCACGGACGCCCAGTTCAAGCTGCTCCAGGACACGGTCGCCGCCGAACCTGCCGCCGAGGCCGCCGTCCTCGCCACCTGCAACCGGATCGAGCTGTACGCCGACGTGGACAAGTTCCACGCGGGCGTCGCCGAGCTCTCCACGCTGCTCGCCCAGCACAGCGGCGTCGGCCTGGAGGAGCTCACTCCCTATCTCTACGTGCACTACGAGGACCGCGCCGTCCACCACTTCTTCTCGGTGGCCTGCGGGCTGGACTCCATGGTCGTCGGCGAGGGGCAGATCCTCGGGCAGATCAAGGACTCGCTGGCCCGGGCGCAGGAGCTGCACACCGCCGGACGGCTGCTGAACGACCTGTTCCAGCAGGCCCTCAGGGTGGGCAAGCGCGCCCACTCCGAGACCGGCATCGACCGCGCAGGGCAGTCCCTGGTCACCTTCGGCCTGGAGCAGCTGGCCGCGGGCGAGGACGTGCGGGACTGGGCCCGGGGCAAGCGCGCCCTCGTCATCGGCGCCGGCTCCATGTCCTCGCTGGCCGCGGCCACCCTGGCGCGTGCCGGGATCACCGAGCTGGTGGTCGCCAACCGCACCCTCGACCGCGCCGAGCGGCTCGCCCAGATACTGACGGAGGGCGGCGGCACGGCGGACGTGTCGGCCCGCGCGGTACCGATGCAATCGGTGCCGGCCGAGCTGACACGTGCCGACGTGGCCGTCTCCTGTACCGGCGCGACGGGCCTGGTCCTGACGGCGGAAGCGGTCGCCGCCGCCGTCGAGGGCCGTACCGGGGCGCCCGCCGCCTTCGCCGAGGAGAGCGCCGCCCCGGACGTACGGCCGCTGCCGCCCACCTCGGTCGGCGCGGACGAGAACTGCCCGCTCGACCTGGCCGCCGTGCAGCAGTCCGCCGTGCAGCAGTCCGGCTTCTCCGTGATGGGGGAGGCCGCCGTCGCCGGCATGGACGCTGCCACGCTGGAGCAGCACGCCGCCTGGGTCGACAACGCGACCGTGGACCGCCGGCTCGCCGCCCGCCGCAGCCCCGAGACCGACGCCGAGCTGATCACCGCGCTCGCCGCGACCGCCGCCGCCGTCGGCCGCATCCCCGAGCGCCGCAGGCCCGAGCCGGTCGCCGCGCCGACGCGGCCGCAGCCCGTCCTCTTCCTGCTCGACCTCGCGATGCCGCGGGACGTCGACGCGGCCGCGCACCGCCTCGCCGGGGTGCGGCTGGTCGACATCGAGTCGCTCTCCGAGGCCTCCGCCGACGCGCCGATGGCCGCCGACGTCGACCAGGTGCGGCGGATCGTCGCCGACGAGGTCGCCGCCTTCGGCGCCGCACAGCGGGCCGCGCACATCACCCCCACCGTGGTCGCGCTGCGCGCCATGGCCGCCGACGTCGTGGCCGGCGAGATGGCCCGGCTCGACGGGCGGCTGCCCGGCCTGGACGACAAGCACCGCGCGGAGATCACACAGACCGTCAAGCGCGTCGTCGACAAGCTGCTGCACGCGCCGACCGTACGGGTCAAGCAGCTCGCGGCCGAGCCCGGCGGCGCCGGGTACGCGGACGCGCTGCGGACCCTGTTCGACCTCGACCAGGACACGGTGGCTGCCGTGTCCCGGGCCGAGGACAGCACCGAGAAGAACGCACAGAACCGAGGGCCGGCATGAGCGGCATGAGTAAGGCACTGAGACTGGGGACGAGGCGCAGCAAACTCGCCATGGCCCAGTCCGGGCAGGTCGCGGACGCCGTGAGCCGGGTGACCGGACGGCCCGTGGAACTCGTCGAGATCACCACCTACGGCGACGTCTCCCGAGAGCATCTGGCGCAGATCGGCGGCACGGGCGTCTTCGTGACCGCGCTGCGCGACGCGCTGGCAAGGGGGGAGGTCGACTTCGCGGTTCACTCGCTGAAGGACCTCCCCACCACGCAGCCCGAGGACCTGGTCCTCGCCGCCGTGCCGGTGCGCGAGGACCCCCGTGACGTGATCGTCGCCCGGGACGCGCTGAAGTTCACCGACCTGCCGCGCGGGGCGCGCATCGGCACCGGCTCGCCGCGTCGCATGGCCCAGCTGAACGCGTACGCACGCGCCCACGGGCTGGACATCGAGACGGTCCCGATACGCGGGAACGTCGACACCCGGATCCGGTACGTGCACGACGGCGAGCTGGACGCGGTGGTGCTGGCCGCGGCCGGCCTGAGCCGCATCGGCCGCATCGACGAGGTCACCGACTTCCTGTCGATAGACACGGTTCTGCCCGCTCCCGGCCAGGGAGCACTGGCGATCGAATGCGCCGCGGACGACGCAGCGCTGATCGCCGCGCTCGGCGAACTCGACGACCCCTTCACCCGGGTCGCCGTCACTGCCGAAAGGTCCCTGCTCGCCGCCCTGGAGGCCGGCTGCAGCGCCCCTGTGGGCGCGCTGGCCGACCTTCTGGCCGACGGGCAGATTGTCAAGGAAATGCGCCTGCGCGGCGTCGTCGGCACCACCGACGGCGCTCGCACGGTGCAGCTGTCCACCACCGGTCCCGTGCCCGAGACGCACGACGGGGCAATGGCGCTCGGTCGCGAACTCGCCGCCGAGATGCTCGCCCAGGGCGCGGCCGGTCTGATGGGGGAGCGAGCACAGTGAGCCCCACCGCCCTTCCAGCCGCCGGTCCTGAACACGGGCACGTCACCTTCCTGGGTGCCGGACCCGGGGATCCGGGACTACTGACTCTGCGCGCCGTGGAGGCGCTGGCGCACGCGGACGTCCTCGTCGCCGAGCACGAGGTGCTCGACGTCGTGCGGACGCACGCCAGGCCGGGGGTCGCCGTCGTGAACGCGGACGCGGGTCCTTCGCCGGACCCGCTCCCGCTCACGGGCGCACCCCGCCCGACGATCGTTGACGGCACGTCAACAACCCCTGAGGCACCCGCTGTGCGCGATGCCGCACATCTTGTCATGGAGGCCGCGCGGGGCGGCAGGCGGGTCGTCCGTGCGGTGTCCGGGGACCCGGGACTGGATACGTACGCGGCGGAGGAAATGCTCGCGTGCGCGGCCGCCGGCGTTCCCTTCGAGGTGGTGCCCGGCATCGCGGCCGCCGTCGGCGTGCCCGCGTACGCCGGTGTGCCGCTGCGCGACGCGCAGGGCGCGGACGTCCGGTTCGTGGACGCACGCACGGCCTCGGACCGCTGCTGGACCGAGGTCGGCGCCTCCGACGGCACGGTCGTCGTGTCGACGACCCTCGACTCGGTGGCCTCGGCCGCGGGCGAGCTGGTGTCGGCGGGCCGTAAGCCGGACACGCCGATGACGGTCACCGTGGCGGGCACGACGACCCGGCAGCGGACGTGGTCGGCGACGCTCGGCACGATCGCCCAGACGCTGAAGCAGGCGAAGGTGCTGCCCTCCCCGGAGGGCGGCCGGCCGGTGATAGTGGTGGTCGGCGAGCGTTCCGCCCCCGCCCAGCGCCACCAGCTGTCGTGGTTCGAGTCCAAGCCGCTGTTCGGCTGGAAGGTCCTCGTGCCGCGCACGAAGGAGCAGGCGGTGTCGCTCTCCGACCAGCTGCGGTCGTACGGAGCCGTGCCCCACGAGGTGCCGACGATCGCCGTCGAGCCGCCGCGCACGCCCCAGCAGATGGAGCGCGCGGTCAAGGGCCTGGTGACCGGACGCTACGAGTGGATCGCGTTCACCTCCGTCAACGCCGTCAAGGCGGTGCGGGAGAAGTTCGAGGAGTACGGGCTCGACGCGCGTGCCTTCGCGGGCATCAAGGTGGCCGCGGTGGGCGAGCAGACCGCGAAGGCGCTGATCGCCTTCGGCGTGAAGCCGGACCTGGTGCCGAGCGGCGAGCAGTCGGCCGCCGGGCTCCTCGAGGACTGGCCGCCCTACGACCCCGTCTTCGACCCGATCGACCGGGTGTTCCTGCCGCGCGCCGACATCGCCACCGAGACCCTGGTGGCCGGGCTCATCGAGCTGGGCTGGGAGGTCGACGACGTCACCGCCTACCGGACCGTGCGGGCCTCGCCGCCGCCTGCGGAGACGCGTGAGGCGATCAAGGGCGGCGGTTTCGACGCCGTGCTCTTCACGTCGTCGTCCACCGTGCGCAACCTGGTGGGCATCGCGGGCAAGCCGCACAACGTCACCGTCATCGCGTGCATCGGCCCGGCGACCGCCAAGACGGCCGAGGAGCACGGGCTGCGGGTCGACGTGATGGCTCCCGAGCCGTCGGTGCACAAGCTCGCCGAGGCGCTGGCCGACTTCGGTCTGCGCCGGCGCGCGGCGGCCCAGGAGGCCGGGGACCCGGTCAGCCGCCCGAGCGAGCGCCGGCCGGGCGCGCGCCGGAGGCGGGCCACCTGAGCGGCGGGACGACCGTCCCGGGGGCTGCGGCTCCCGGGACTCCGCTCCGTCCTTGACGGGGACCTCGTCGAAGGGACCCGGTCGACGGGGGCTCGTCCGGCGGGTCCCGCCGCGCGGGGCTCCTGGCCGGGGCGCCGCCCTCGGTCGCCGGACGGCCAGGGGCTTTTGGCGTCGCCGCGGAAGGCGCCGGACGGCGGCAGGGCGTCCCGCCGCGGGTCGACAGGACGTCGGCAAGTGGTTGCCCGGGCCGGGCGTAGCGTAGGGCGCATGACGACGTACGGATCCTTTCCCGGGTCGCGCCCCCGGCGGCTGCGCACCACTCCCGTCATGCGGCGCATGGTCGCGGAGACGCGGTTGCATCCGGCCGACTTCATCCTGCCCGCGTTCGTGCGGGAGGGCGTGAGCGAGCCGGTGCCGATCACGGCGATGCCGGGGGTCGTGCAGCACACGCGGGACAGTCTGAAGAAGGCCGCGCTGGAGGCCGTCGAGGCGGGGATCTCCGGGATCATGCTGTTCGGGGTGCCGGAGGAGTCCAAGAAGGACGCCCTCGGGACGCCGGGGACCGACCCGGAGGGGATTCTGCAGGTCGCCCTGCGCGACGTCCGAGCCGAGGTGGGGGACGACCTGCTCGTCATGTCCGACCTGTGCCTGGACGAGACGACCGACCACGGGCACTGCGGCGTGCTGGACGAGGAGGGGCGCGTCGACAACGACGCCACCCTCGAGCGGTACGCGGAGATGGCGCAGGTGCAGGCCGACGCGGGCGCCCACGTGGTGGGGCCCAGCGGGATGATGGACGGGCAGATCGGGGTCGTCCGCGACGCGCTCGACCAGATCGGGCGGGAGGACGTCTCGATCCTCGCGTACACCGCCAAGTACGCGTCCGCCTTCTACGGGCCGTTCCGGGAGGCCGTCGGCTCCTCGCTCAAGGGCGACCGCAAGACCTACCAGCAGGACCCGGCCAACCTCCGCGAGTCGATGCGCGAGCTCGCCCTCGACCTGGAGGAGGGCGCGGACATGGTCATGGTCAAGCCGGCCGGCCCCTACCTGGACGTCCTGGCCCGGGTCGCCGACGCCGTGGACGTGCCGGTCGCCGCCTACCAGATCTCCGGCGAGTACTCGATGATCGAGGCCGCCGCCGAGAAGGGCTGGATCGACCGGGACCGGGCGATCCTCGAGACGCTGACCGGGATCAAGCGGGCCGGCGCCCGGAACATCCTCACCTACTGGGCCACCGAGGCGGCCCGGAAGCTGCGTTAGCTCCGGTCATCCGGGCCGGGGCCGGCCACCGGGCCGGTGAGGGCGCCGGAGCCGGTCAGCGGGGCGGAGCCGGTCAGGGTGCTGGAGCTGGACGGGCCCTCGTCGCGCAGGCCCTCGCCGTCACGGCACGCGGTGAGAGTGAGAGCCGCGGCGGCGGTGAGCGCGACGGCGAGCAGACGGACGCGACGCCGGGTGGGGGGAGCGGGGCGAGTGGGCATGGGGCAAGCCTGTGCCGTACGGCGCATGCCTTCCACATCCGTGGCCCGATTCGGGACGCTGAAACGGTCCCATGGCGTCCGACCTGCGAAAACACCGCCGGTACGGGACGGGGTGTGGGACGCCCGATCGCCTGCGAAGCCGCCCGTGCCCGCCGGGTGCGGACACCTCGTCGGCGGAAGGGGCTCGGTTCTCGGGCCGTCCACATGCCAGAAACCCAGGTGTAGGCGGCACGTATCTCCTTAGGGTGCGGACATGACTGTCGCATCCGTGTCCGCACCCCGCTCGGTTCCCCCGCTCGCCGCCCGCAGCCGGTCGATCGGCGGATCGCCCGTGCGGGACATCCTCGCCGTCACCGCCCGCCCCGAGGTGATCAACTTCGCGGGCGGACTGCCCGCGCCCGAGCTGTTCGACCGCGAAGGCGTGGCCGCCGCGTTCCGGCACGTGCTGGAGGAGGCCCCGGCGCGGGCCCTGCAGTACTCCACGACCGAGGGCGAACCGGCCCTGCGGGAACGGCTCGCCGCCCGGACGACGGCCCGCGGGCTGCCCACCGCCGCGGACGACCTCCTCGTCACCACCGGCTCCCAGCAGGCGCTGTCCCTGCTGGCGAGCGCGCTCCTCGACCCCGGCGACACCGTCCTCGTCGAGGCTCCCTGCTACCTGGCCGCCCTCCAGGTCTTCGGACTGGCGGGAGCGCGGATCCTCGCCGTGCCCGGCGACGCCGACGGCCCCGACCCCGAGGCGCTCGCGGACCTCGTCGTCCGCGAACGCCCCAAACTGCTCTACACCGTCCCCACCTTCCAGAACCCCACCGGCCGCACCCTTCCCGCCGGACGCCGCGCCGCCCTCGCCTCCGTCGCCGCCCGGCACGGCCTGTGGATCGTCGAGGACGACCCCTACGGCGAACTCCGTTACGACGGCGCGCGCGTGCCCTGGATCGCCGCCCACCCCGACGCCCGCGACCGCACGGTGCTGCTCGGCTCCTTCTCCAAGGTCATGGCCCCCGGCATACGGCTGGGCTGGCTGCGCGCCCCCGCCGAGCTGCTGCGGGCCTGCGTCGTCGCCAAGCAGGCCGCGGACCTGCACACGCCGACCGTCAACCAGCTCGCCGCCGCCCGCTACCTGGCCGTCGAGGACCTCGACGCCCATGTGGGCCGGGTGGCCGCCGTGTACCGCGAACGGCGCGACGCCATGCTGGCGGGGCTGGGCGAGGCGCTGCCGCACGGGTCGGTGTGGAACACGCCCGAGGGCGGCATGTTCCTGTGGGCCCGCCTCCCCGACGCGTACGACACCACGGCCCTCCTCCCGCAGGTCGTCGCCCAGGACGTGGCCTATGTGCCCGGCGCCCCCTTCTACGCGGGCGACCCCGACCGCTCGACGCTGCGCCTGTGCTTCGTGACGCAGACTCCGCAGGAGATCGCGGAGGGACTGCGCAGGCTGGAGCGCGGACTCAAGGGGTGACGGGTGTGGGAGGGACCCGTCAGTCCCACCAGAAGGACCAGGCGTGCTCGCCGACGAGCCGCTCCGCGTAGGACGCCAGGTCTCCCTCACCCTGCAGGACGTTGTCCGGGCAGAACGCGAAGTGCTCGGCGGCCACCGCAGCCGCCTCCGCGGACGTGGCGGGCGGCGCGGCCACGGAGAGCACGAGCACGTCGAAGCCGAGCCCGACGACCCGTATGCCGAAGCGGTCCTCCCACGAGCGCAGTACCGCGCAGAGCCGAGCCGTGTCGTTCTCGTGGTTGGCCGGGCCCGTCCAGCCGATCGCCGCGGGCACGTCCGCGCTGCGGCGCGCCGGGACCAGGGCGAGGTGGGGAGCCGCGAAGACGGAACCGCCCTCGCCCGCCAGCGCGTCGGCGATCTGCGCGGCGCGTGCGTCCGGGTCGGCGGCGAGGGTGAGGCCGTCGGCCAGGCCCGGCCACTCCTCGCCGTCGGCCGCGCACTCCTCCCAGAACCCCGCCAGCACGTCCTCCGCGTCGTGATCGCCCGGGTACGACATCTCCCCGGGCATCAGCTCCCAGTCCTGCGGGCCGCCTTGGGAGCCGCCCAGGTCGACCAGCACCGGCAGCAGCCCCGCCCGCGCCGAACTGCCCCCGAGCGCGGTCCAGTTGCCCGAAGCGGCCGACCGCTGCGCATGCCACAGCAACGGCTCGTGCCAGGGGCCCTCGTCGGTCGCGTCGATCAGTCTCCCCGGGGGGAGTCGCAGCCCGAGGGAGCGCCCGCTCGGATCGGACGCGAGCTTCGGCAGCGGGTTGGGAAGAGTCGCCATGCCGGCGACTGTACGGGCAGGCACTGACATCCGGTCCTCGTCCTTTGCCCGCCGCCGCGGCCGTCCCGCCGACACGTCCCGGGACGTCACGTCCTCGCAGGTCGGCGCGGTGGTCGTCCCGCGGGGTCGTCAGTTTTCCGGCGACCGTGGCGAGCGGCGCCGCGGGCCCCCAGTCTCGTTGTCGAGCCGGTCGCTTCGGCCGGCCGCCAACCATCGGAGGGGACAGAATGCGAGCTCTGACCAAGACGCTCGTCGGCTTCACCGCAGCCGTCGGGATCGCAGCCGGAACCCTGGCGGGGGCCGGCGCGGCCACCGCCGCGGACACCGCCGGCGCCTCACAGGCGGCCGTGGGCGCCCAGGCCGCGATCCTCGCGACGCAGAACTTCGGCCTCAGCTCCCAGCAGGCCAAGAACGTGCAGTGCTTCCTGCGTGGCGCCCCGGCCCGGTACACCGGCGAGATCGACGGCCAGCTGGGCACCAACAGCTGGAAGGCGATGCAGCGTCACCTCAAGGAGTACTGGGACTACAACGACGACATCGACGGCGACCCGGGCTCGAACACGATCCGCGCGCTGCAGCGCATGCTGGCCTTCGGCTGGGACTACAACGACAGCATCGACGGCAAGGCGGGCACGAACACCAAGGCCGCGTTCAAGCGGTTCGCCAACGAGATGAGCGTCTTCTACCCCTGCTGACGCCGACGAGCGCGGCCCGCTCTCCCCA
>NZ_JBMNDR010000143.1:0-13452 GCF_052543235.1 Streptomyces sp. SAS_272
CCCGGCTGCTCTGGCCCACACGCCGGCCAACCCCGCAGAGGCAGCCGAAGCAGGCGAATCCGTGCGCCTGGCATTCATCGCCGCACTGCAGCACCTGCCCTCCAAGCAGCGCGCGACCCTCCTCCTACGGGAAGTCCTGGGCTTCTCGGCACGCGAAGTCGCAGACCTGCACGGCTGCACCGTCGCTTCGGTCAACAGCGCGCTCCAGCGCGCCCGCGCCACACTGGCCGCCCGGCGCGAGGCGGCCGGCGACACGGCGGTACAGTCGCCCGACGCCGTTCAGCGGGCACTGGCGAAGCGGTATGCCGCGGCCTTCTCCAGCTTCGACATGGAGGAGCTGAACATGCTGCTGCACGTGGACGCCACCATGTCCCTGCCGCCGTACGCCCTGTGGATGCGAGGCGTCACCGACATCCAGGCATGGTTGACCGGACCTGCCGTCGGCTGCCGGGGATCCCGGCTGGTCCCCACCCTGGCGAACGGCTCGCCGGCCTTCGGCCAGTACCGGCCCAGCGTCACCGGAGCGGCATTCGAGCCCTGGGCCCTTCAAGTCGTCGACATCTCCGGAGACCGGATCACCGACATCCATGTCTTCCGCGACACCGAGCGACTGTTCCCGCTCTTCAACCTGCCTCCGCACCTCAGCGAGCAGGAGGTGTGACGCAGCACACCTTCATCGACCGATGACTCCGTCCGTGCCCCTCGGTCCTACCAGCGACAACACCGAAGCAACACAACGGACAGACAGGATGGCTGACATGACCGCCACCGTGAAGGGCCCTGCCAGCTACTTCCCTTCCATCGAGAAGAAGTACGGTCGCCCGATTGCGGAGTGGAAGGACCTGATCCGCTCCTCGCCTCTGACCAAGCACATGGAGCTCGTGAACTGGCTCAAGGCCGAGCATGGGCTGGGCCACGGTCACGCCAATGCCCTCGTCGCGCACACTCTCGCCGAGCGGTCCGGCAACTGAGCTGCCACGCACGGGAGCGCATGGGGTGGTCCGAGCGCACCCTCGTCAACGACGGGGGTGCTGCTCTCATCCCGTGATCTGGGGTGGGTCGGAGCCGCCTCTCGTCCTGTTGCACGGACCGCGCATGGGTGACGGGCACAGCACCGGGGACAGGCCCTGCTCCACCGCGTCGATTCCTCAAGCAGCCTCACCGACACCGACACCGACCCCGGCACCGCCCCCGCCGCGCTCGACGACTGGCTGCAGGACGCCTCCGGAGCCTCGTGATCCACAGAATGTGACAATTACTCGAGCGCGCTCGGCATGTCCTGGCGGGGCGGACTCGCCGACGGCGTGCTCTCACGGCGATCGGCCAGGGGCGGCTGCCCTACGGCCCAGTGACCTGCTCGGCGCTTTCGGCGCCCCGGCACTGCACACCTCCGCCGTGCAGTGCCGGGGCACTGCACGGCGGAGGTGTCCCGTCCGTCTACGACGACTGTTGTGCTTCCCCTGGAGCATGTCGAAGTCGGGTGCGCCTCACGTCCGTCGGTGTTGTGCCGGTCCGCTGCCGGGATCCCGGCAGCGGGGGCCGCGACGGAGACCCGTAACCCGGGCAGCTGCGCCGCCCTGCACGGACCGCCGAAGCTGAGTGGTCTGCTGTTCGCCGGGACGACCCGCCCCGGCGCGTGGGCCGGGGCGGGCAGGCCACTGTGGCTGTGGCGTGTTACTTGATGCCGATCTCGGCCAGCTGCACACGGAACTTGGTGGTCTCGTCGGACGCCGGAGTGCCGAGCCGGGTCGCTGTCAGGCGCAGGTAGCGGCCCGTGGTGGAGGTGAGGGTGTAGGTCTGGGCGGCTCCGTTCGGATTGGACTGGCCGGTGACGGTGCGGGCGGTGGTGTAGGTGGTGGATCCGTCGGGGCGGGTCTGCAGGGTGAAGTCGACGGGGAAGTTCGGCGAGCCGCCGCCGGCGCCGCCGGTGTCGGTGCGCGGGTGGAGGGTGACGGAGCCGATGGGCCGGTCGGCGCCGAGGTCGACCTCGATCCATACGGCTGTGTCGCTGACGTCGGCGGCGGGGAAGTCGATGCTGGTGAAGCCCTTGGCTCCGGTGACGCTGGTGGTGGTGCCGTCCAGGAGCCGGGTCTTGCCCCAGTCGCCGTTCTCCAGCGTGTAGTTGGCCCTCACGGTCGTCGCGGAGGTGGGGACGGTGAGTTCGGCGAGCTGCAGACGGAACTTGGTGGACTCGTCGGAGGCGGCGGCTCCGAGCTTGGTGGCCTGCAGGCGGACGTAGCGTGCCGTGGTGGTTTTGAAGCCGTACGTCTGCACCGCTCCGTTGGGGTTCGGCTGGCCGGTGACCGTGCGGACGGTGGTGTAGGTGGTGGATCCGTCGGGGCGGGTCTGGAGGGTGAAGTCGACGGGGAAGCCCGCGGTGCCGCCTCCGGCGGCCGCGGTGTCGGTGCGGGGGAAGAGGCGTACGGCGTCGAGGTCGGTGTCGGCGCCGAGGTCGATCTCGACCCAGACGGGGTTGGCGCTGACGTCGGCGGAGGTGAACTCGTTGCTGGTGTATCCCTTGGCGCCGCTCACGCTGGTGAGCTTGCCGTCGGTGAGCCGGTTCTTGCCCCAGCTGCTGTTCTCCAGGCTGTTGTTGCTGGTGACCGGCTGGTTCAGGGCGAGGTTGTCGAGGCGGCCGGTGCCTGTGGCCGTGAACGTCCAGTTGCCCGGCTGGACCTTGAAGTAGACGTACGAGGAGTCCTTGCCGTCGTAGCTCAGGCCGCTGACGCTGCCGGTGGAGGAGCCGCCGGTGAAGACGGTGGTGCCGTTCGCCTTGATGACGGGCTGGGAGCCGCCGTAGGTGGGCACGCCCACCCGGGCGGTCGTGCCGGTCGGCGAGGTGAGCGTGAGGGTCGCCTGGGTACCGTCGCGGGTGATGCCGAAGCGGATGTCTCCCGCGATGGTGGGCGTCACGGTGTCGATCTTTGTGAGAGTGCCGGTCTGCGGGGTGACGTCGTACGTCTCCCAGCCTGCCGTGGTGGGGCGGACGCCGGCGGCGTAGGCGGACAGCGCGTACAGCGGGGCGCCGTTCCAGGCGTGGTTGTCGGTGCCCTGCGACTTGACCCAGACTTCCCACAGGGTGGGGGAGGCGGGGTCGGCGACCTGGGCGGCGTAGCGGTTGCGTATCCGCTCCTCGGCCACGGTGGCCGCGCCCATCAGGTACAGCGCCTCCAGGACGTAGAACTCCGTGTAGGGGCTGGCGTTGAGGTGGGTGCGCAGCACGTTGGTGATCGCGGGGTAGTGGCTGGGGGCGGCCAGGCCCGCGACGACGGCGAGGGCGTTGGCCCGGTCGTCGGTGTCGCCGGTGTAGCTGGGCGAGCGGTACTCGTTCTTGGTGGAGTTCCACAGCAGGGTGTCGAAGTTGGCCTTGATGCTGGTGCGCTGGGCCTGCCAGCCGGCCACGTCACCGGTGTTGCCGCTGAGGTCGGCGAGCTTGGCGGCGGTGTCCAGAGCCAGGTAGTACCAGCAGTTGTTCAGGATCCGGGTGTCGATGTTGCTGCCCCAGTCCTGCCAGTCCCAGTCCCCTGTGCGGTGGGCCACCAGGCCGTCGCTGCCCAGGCTCCACAGGTCCAGGTATTTCTTCACCGCCGGGTAGGCGGCGGTGACCGTGCTCGTGTCGCCGGTGTAGAGGTGGAACGTCCAGAACGACCACACCGAGGCGAGCATCTGGTTGGGCAGTTCGGCGGTCCAGATGGTCGAGGGCATCGGGGAGTAGAGCGCCCCGGTGTCCTTCTGCCAGGAGGTCAGCTGCGAGATGGCCTTCTTGCCCAGCTCGTAGGACCTGGTGTCGAAGGTGTAGAAGCCCTCCTTCAGCTGGTTGACCACATCGCCCCACCACTGGCCCCGCTCACGGGTCGGGCAGTCCATGTAGTTGTCCCGCATGTTGACGTACATGGTGCGGGCGGCCTTGGTCCACACGGAGTCGAGGAAGGCGTCACCGCTGGTGAACGACCCGGCGAAGTCCGTGTCGTAACCGGACTCCCGGTACTTGAGGTCCACGATCGTCACACCCGTGGGGATGGTGTACTTCACCGCCGTACCGCTCATCCAGGCCAGCGGCTCGAACTCCTGGACCCCGCCCGTGCAGACGTAGGTGGCGCGGACGTTGAAAATGGTCTTCTGGTCGATGCCGACCAGGCCTTTGCCGTCGTCGTAGTGGTCGGTCTGGACGCCGATCACGGCACCGGCCGGGGCGTTCACCTTCAGGTACGGCGTGACCTGGATGTTGGACGGCAGGGTGGCCGAGATCGCTGTGGAGCCCTGGCCGGTGGCCGGGAGCGAGGCATCGTTGGTGTAGGACTTCAGGCCGGAGTACCGGAACTGCGGGATCGGCCGTTCGACGAGGCCGTTCCAGGGCGCGGCGCCTGCGGCGCCGAAGTCGGTGGGGGCGCTCCAGGCGCTGTCGTCGAAGCCGGGGGACTGCCAGTCGGCCATGGCGGTGGCGTTGCGGGCGTCGTAGTAGACGTTCGATTCCGGCAACCGGAAGTTGACCTGGGTGCCGCTGGTGTTGTTCGAGTAGCCCGGGTGGACCGTGTGCTTCCAGCCGGTGTCGCTGACCACGCGGGTGGTGGTGGAGGCGGTCGTGATGTCGGACTGGAACAACAGACCGCCCTTGCCGCTGCTGCTGTGCGAGAAGCCCTCCTTGCCGAAGTACCACACCAGCAGCGCCACCGTGTTGCTGCCGCTGGTCAGGTACGGGGCCAGGTCGATCTCGTCGTAGTAGGTGTCCGTACGGTTCGGGCCGCGCTTGAGTCCGCCGTCGAAGACCACCAGGGTGCCGTTCACCCAAAGCCAGTACTTCGAGTCCGCCGCGATCTGGGTGATGGCCTTCGAGGGCGCGGAGCCCAGGGTGAACGTTCTACGGAACGCCACCCACTGGTTCGTCGTACTGGCCGGTGCCCAGATCCACTTCGCGGTCCACGAGACCGCCGCGGACGCCGTCGGCGCCAGACCGGGCAGCAACACGGAACCCAGAGTGGGGGCCAGGGCCACTGCTATGGCCGAGCGCAGAATGTTGCGGCGCGTCACATCGTGCATCGCGGGCTCCTAGGGAGGTGCGGAGAGCGGAGGGTGTGGCAAACCCGGGGGCAGCCCGGGGTCGAGAGGGGGCGGAATTGTTTCTTCCGCGAGTCTGAATCGTTTCAATTCAGTGTTTGCAGGCGTGATCCTGACCCCGACATAGGTGTCGTGTCAATGGCCGCGCAACCGGAATCTTCGTGATCGGTTCGAGTGATGTCGGGAGGTCTGCGCAGTTCAACGGGTGGAGCGCGGAGGATTCCACCGCGGTGAGCGGTCACGTGCGGGGTTTTCGGGACCGAACCGGCCGGTTCCATTGACGTACCCTCGGCCCACATTTATCTTCTGCACGGACTTGCGAACGGTGTTCGAGTCTTCGAACGATGGCTGTCAGAAGGGGGCAGCCCGTGTTGCGCGCCCGGCACCGTCGCGCTCCGGTGACAGCTCTGTCGGCCCTCTCCGCTGTATCGTCACGGGCCCGCCATCACGGGGTTCCGGTCGCTGCCGCGCCCACGCGAATCCCGCGACGTTCCACCCCCACGGAGCCGGTACCTCCTCAACGGCACGGACGCCGAGCCTCACCCTCCACCTCGCCTGTACTGCACTGCGCTAAGAACAGGAACGCATATGCCCGCGGTTCTCTCCCGACTGGCGGCGGTATTCGTCGCTGCCTGTCTGCTCTTCACAGCTCAAGTCGTTACCACACCTCAGCGGGCTGCCGCCGCGGACCCGGGTTACCTGATGACGCACTTCATCGGGGAGGGGGCGACCGGTCAGCAGATGTACTTCTCGTACAGCGCGGACGGTCTGAACTGGTCCGACCTCAACGGCGGCGGCATGACCCTGCGGTCCACTGTGGGCACCCGTGGTGTACGCGACCCCGCACTGGTCCGCTCTCCCGACGGGAGCAAGTACTGGATCATCGCCACCGACCTGTGCATCGGCTGCGGCCAGTCGTGGGGCGACTCCACGTCCAATGGCAGCCGCAACCTCGTGGTGTGGGAGTCGAGCGACCTGGTCACCTGGTCGGAACCGTGGCTGCTCAATGTCGCCGGGGCCATCCCCGACGGGCGCAACGCCTGGGCCCCGGAGGCGATCTGGGACCCGGCCACCAACGACTACGTCATGTACTGGGCGACCAACGCCACCCTCAACGGCGTGCTGAAGCACCGCATCTACTACGCCCACACCTCCGACTTTCACACGATCACGACACCGCAGATCTACATCGACCGCCCCGGCACCCAGGGCATCATCGACACCCAGATCGTCGAGGTACCCTCCGGCGTCGGCAACTACCGCTACGTGAGGGCCTCCGGCGACGGCCAGATCACGCTCGAGGGCAGCAACTCGATCCTCGGCACCTGGACCGACCTCGGCAACCTCTCCGGCATCGGTCTGACCGGCTCCCAGGTCGAGGGCCCGATGTGGATGAAGTTCCGCGACCGCAACGAGTGGACCCTCTACCTCGACCAGTATGCGGCCGGAAAGGGCTACATGCCGGTCGCGACGAACGACCCCTCCGTCACCAGCACCTACAAGCTCCCAACGTCAGGAACATACTCCCTGGGCGGCACCAAGAAGCGCCACGGCTCGATCCTGAACCTGACGGCCGCCGAGGACGCCCGGATCCAGGCCCGCTGGGCGAACACCCCGGCCAAGCGGCTACAGTCCTTCAACTTCCAGGACCGGTACGTGCGGCACACCAACTTCGACGTCCGCATCGACCAGAACGTCACCAACCAGGACGCCCAGTTCCGGCCGCGCCCCGGCCTGGCCGGCACCGGCACCGTCTCCTTCGAGTCGGTCAACTTCCCCGGCTACTACCTGCGCAGCGACGGAGCCGACTTCCAGCTCGTGCACAACGACGGCACCACCCAGTTCGCCGAGGACGCCACCTTCCGCCAGGTCGCCGGACTCGCCGACTCATCCTGGTCCTCGTTCCAGTCGTACAACCACCCCGACCGCTACATCCGCCACTACGCCTTCCAGCTGAAGCTCGAAACGATCACCACCAGCACGGCACGCAGCGACGCCACCTTCCGTCTGACGAGCTGACCCGACCGGGCTGCCGGCGCCCTCGGGCGGCGCCCCCGGCCGTCCACCCGCGAGCGGGAAAGGCGCCGGCATCCCACCCGTGAGCGCAACGCGACACCAGATGGATTCCGGCGGGACGCGGTACCTGGGCCGAGGCGCCGCGTCCCCCTCCTCAGTCATGTCTTCTTCACGGGATGTGAACCATGCACAGCATGAGAGCTCAGGGCCTCCGGAGACTCCGGCCGGGCGCTCCGGCCCGGACGGGGCCGCCGTGGCCGTCGCCTCACTCCTCATGGGCCTTGCCGGCCGTGCGGCCTCCGCCCGTCGGGCCTGAGTCAGAGTCTATGGATGTGCCGGTCCAGCAGAGCGCGGGCGCCGTCCACGCCCCCCGGCTCTTGCACCCCGCGTTTGGGAAGCACGGTCAGGCAGGAGACGTTCTTGTCGCCGCTGAACAGGACGAGAGTGTCGGGGGTCTCTGCGTAGTGCGGGGCAGCGGTCCAGTTCAGCTGATTGGATCCGCCCGTGTTGCTGACGGTGACGCCGCAGTCGTCGATCCTGGCGCGGTAGGCCCCGTTCCGGGAGGCGAGTTTGTGGAACTGCCGGGCCGTGAGCCAGGGTTGCAGCACGAACAGCAGCACGACGATCAGGCCGCCCATCATCAGGGACCGCACGTCGGGGGCCTCACCCTTCGCCAGCGGCACCACCGATGCTCCGGCGAGGAGGGCCACGCCCATCACGGCGAACCGCTGTGTCCGCTGGACACGGCCCGACGCCTTGGCTCGTGCCTTGAGGGCCTGTCTGAAGTCCTCGCGCGTCAGCTGGTACTCCAGCTCGACGTACTCTCCTGCCGTGGTTTCCGCACGGTCCTCCATGAGCCCTCCCCTTGGACCTCTTCGTGATCGAACCAGGGGAGGATAGCCTGCGATCAGGCCGGTGATGCGCGCGAGTTTCTCGTCCTGGCCTACTGCGAAGTGCTGGCAGAACGGCAGGACTTCAGGCCCTCCGCTGTCCTCTCAGGGCTCAGTGGGGGCTCCAGTGGCGGTGGCCCTGCGGCACACCTACTACAGGGATGACGAGCAGGTCGTCTTCGCTCGGTGGCGTGTCCAGGCCCAGGCCCAGGGCGCCGGCGATCTTGCGACAGGACGTGGTCATGTCCGGGTTTCCCGAAGCGACGAGTAGGTGGACAGAAGCACGGCGATCCAAGTCGTCCACGCCAGCCGCAAGGCGTCCGTGGACAAGCCCTGGCTGAGCCGGCGGTACCTGCCCCCGGCGGCGGGCCGTTGGCAGCCGGTCGCCGCCGGCCCAGAGCCGTTCACCGCACGGCCGGCTCCCCACGAACTCACCCTCGACGAAGTCCACCAACTCGTAAGCGACTTCGCCGACTCGGCGAAGCACGCCCTTGCCGCCGGCTTCCATGTGGTCGAACTGCAGGGCGCGGACGGCTTCCTGATCCACTGCTTCCTCTCACCGGCCGCCAAGCACCCCACCGACAAGGTAGCCGGGCACAACGGGGATGGTGGCGTCGGCGACCATGCCGCCGCTGGACACGTCGAGCAGGTCAACGCCGTGCGCGCGCATTTCCTTGGCGCGGCGGACGGTGTCGTCGCCGGTCCAGCCCTCGCGGTCGTCCTCCGGGTTCCCGGTCAGCCAGTCGGTGGCCGAGGTGCGGAAGCAGACCGGCAGGTTCTCGGACCACACCATGCGTAGGGCGTTGACGACCTCCAGTGCAAAACGCAGCCGGTTCTCGAAGCTGACGCCGTAGGAGGGTCCCGTTTTGCAGCCCAAGCCCGATGGCAACCGGCATCCCCACCGGCGCCGTCGGTCTCCTCCTTGAGCCCGCCCAGGCCGACGACATCGTCGCCACCGGACAGGCCGACGCCGTCCTCCTCGGCCGCGAACGCGCTGCGCAACCCCTACTGGCCCCAGCACGCCGCCCTCGAACTCGGTGCCGAGCCCCGCTGGCCCGAGCAGCACGGCCACGCCGTACGACGGAGCGGCAAGCGTTGAGAGAACGACGGCTGCACCAGCACACGACCCACGTCCCTTCAGAAGGGCAGAGACGGCCAGCCGCGTCCTGAGGACGGCATCGCGCAGGCAGCCGATCCGGGCGGTCTGCGAGGACGGCTCATCCTCGATTTCTAGCCCTGAGGCAGCCACGTGAACCGCTCCTTGTCCTCCGTCTGGCGAGGGGTTCGGGGTGGTGGGTGATGCGCGGTGGGCAGAGCGGGAGTCGAGCACGGGGCCCGGGGCCACTCAGCTGTAGTAGGCGATTTTGTCGTCGAGGACCTCCAGGGCACGGCGCAGTGCCGTCACCCGCTGCTCCAGGGTGACACGGCGCTCGCGCAGGAAGGTGATCCTGTCCTGCGCAGAATGCTCGGCACGCAGGATGGCCACGAATTCCCGCAGATCCGCGATGCCGAGGCCGGCGTCACGAAAGCACGTGATCATGCCGATCCAGAAGAGGTCGTCCTCGGTGTACTCCCTGCGCCCACCAGGGGAGCGCCGGATCGGTCCGATCAGTCCTTCGCGCTCGTAGTAGCGCAGTGTGTCGAGGGAGACGCCGGTGTGGTCGGCTGCTGCTGCAGGGGTGTGGTGGGTGGTCACGGGGCTCCCTTGTGTGATCGCTGTTACCGCGCTTCGGCGAAGCGGGCCAGGTGGTCGTGGCCGAGCCGCACGCGGCGTGCGGCGAGTGCCTCGTCGATCTGCTCCACCCGGCTCACGCCGACGATGGGGTCGATGCCCCGGTGCATCAGCCATGCGAGGACGACTTGGTTCCTCGTGGCCGCCAGCTCGCCGGCCACGTCGTCCAGGACGGAGAGGACCCGGGCGGTGCCGGGGTGATCATAGGTTGGGGGAAGCGGCTTGTCCGCGCGCACGTAGGAACCCCACATCAGTGAGCTGTAGGACCACACGGTGAGCCTTTCCGACTGCGCGAGGTCCAGGTCATCCTCGGTGAGCAGACGGTGGCCGTCCTCCGCCAGGGGAGTGAGTGGGCGCGGCTGGACGAGTGAGTGGCGCAGTTGCAGGGCCGTCCATGGTTCCACGCCCTGCTCGAGGGCGAGTGACCGGGCGCGCTCGACGCGCCAAGCAGCGTGATTGGCCGCCCCGACCCGCAGAGCCGTTCCCTTCGTGACGAGCTCGCCGAAGGCGCCGACGGTCTCTTCCAGCGGCACGGTGCGGTCCTCGGCGTGAGCCCACAGGAGATCGACGTGATCGACTCCGAGACGTCCCAGGCTCTCCTCGACGCCGATCCGTACGGCGGGGGCGGAAAGCCCTTCGGCGCTCTGTGGCCAGGAGTGCGGGACGAGCGGGTTCTGTCGGACCTTCGTCGCGATGCGCACTGCGTCGCGGGCGCCGGGGCGGGCTCGAAGCCACGCGCCGATGACGCGCTCGCTGGCGCCGCCGACGCCGCGCGAATCGGCCCAGAAGGAGTAGCAGTTCGCGGTGTCGAGCCAGACACCGCCTTCGCCGACGAAGGCATCGAGGACGGCGAATGCTTCGTCCGGGCCGACGCGGGTGCCGAAGTCCATGGTTCCGAGGACGATCTGGGGGTCAGTGACGTTGATGTCCATGTCTCCCATCCTCGGATCTGGTGCGCGCTCCAGGTCAAGTGCGCTGAGGGGGGATTCGAGACATGGCCTTCGGCAACCGATGCGGCGTGCGGCGGGCGCGTGTTACCAAGCTCGCTGGACGGCAGCCCTCGGCGGCGGCGCGCCGGACAGGTCGACGCTGGGTGCCCGCCGCCGTGCACCTCAGGTGGCCGAAGGTGACAACGGCAGTGCTTCACGTGCTGCTGGTGACAGGTCGTGGCACGCAGCCAAGTGACGGCTGCCGTGCCTCGCCGCACCGAAATGGCAAGTCGGCGGCAGTCGTTGGCGACGCCTATCGTGCTTCGGCCCGCTTGTTCGCGGGCCTCGCGCACCGCTCTGGCGGCGATCCGCTGCGACTCCGCACCGCGATGCGAGGCCCAGGATGACTGCCCCCCCGGCGCACCCTGCGCCGACCGTTCGCTCCGAGAGCCGGTCGACCCGGCCCACATCCGGGACACCGTTGGCGAGTTCAATCCGTCGCGTTGTGCGCAGCACTGCCGTGCGGCTCCCTGGGGATGATCCTTGCCGCAGGGGCGGGCATGACGGTCTTGTTCACTGGGTGTACGGCGGGATGGGTAGTGTCATCGGGCGTGGCGGCGACGGAGGGGGAAGGGCGTGTCTGATGAGGTGACGACTTGGTTCGCCCGGACCGCTTTACCTCTGAGCAGCCTGACCGCGGGCGTGTCCACTGCCGACCTCCGGCCGCTGAAGGGCATCCTCGACGGCGTGCGGATCGTCGGCTTGGGGGAGGCCACCCACGGGACGAGCGAGTTCTTCCAGCTCAAGCACCGTCTGCTGGAGTTCCTCGTCGAAGAGCTGGGATTTTCGGTCCTGGCCATGGAGGCCAGCGCATCGGCCGGCCCAGCAGTCGACGCCTACGTTTGCCAGGGCGTCGGTGACGCCGCGGGGGTGCTTGCCGGGCTGGGGTTCTGGACCTGGCGGACCCATGAGGTGCTCGGGATGATCGAATGGATGCGCGCGTACAACCGGGGGCGCCCAGAAGAGCGGAAGGTGCGTTTCGTAGGTATCGACCCGCAGCAGTGCGGTGACTCCCTGGCTGTGCTCGGCTCCTTCCTGCGCAAGGTGGCACCGGATCGCGAGGCCGGACTTCTCTCCCCGCTCCGCGTGCTCGCCAAGGCATACCCGGGATCGCAACCCGGTCCTCAGCGGCGCCTGGTGCAGGATGCAGAAGAACTGCTGGGGTTCCTCGATGGACGCGGCCCCGGAGCGGCAGACGCGATCCGGCATGCGCGAATTCTGGTGCAGGCCGCCGACCTGGTGACGCGAGCCAGGCAGCACACGGACCCGGAGCAGACCGTCTTCGCCGCACGCGACCGGTACATGGCCGAGGCCGTCGAGGAACTCCTCAGTGATCCATCCACCAAGATCGCCCTCTGGGCTCACAACGGGCACATCGGCAAGGGGCGTTCCGGTGGCGCGGTACCGCCGATGGGGCAGCACCTGCATACACGGCACGGCGATGCCTACTACGCGCTCGGCCTGCTGTTCGGCAGCGGCTCCTTCCGCGCCCGTCGGATGTGGCCCGGTCCTTGCCCTTGGTCTCGTCCCCGAGCCGGCGCCCCTGTCACCAACCGGATAGGCCCGGCTCGCCCGGACGCCGTGGAAGCCCAGCTCGCCACTGCCAGTCCGGGCGACCATCTCGTGGACCTGCGCAGCGCAGCCAACGCGCCGACGGCAGTACGGGAGTGGCTCAACGGTCGGCATCGCATGCGAAGCTTCGGCGCCATGGTGCCGCGCTGGATCTATCGCTTCAACCTGAGCCCTGCCTCCCTGGCCGAGGAGTACGACGGACTGGCCTACGTCGCAGTGTCGACCGGTTCCCACCCTCTTCCGACCTCCTAGTAGGGCTTGGTCAGGTTCGTAGTGGTGTGGGTATGTCGCGGTGGCAGGTGGGGCAGGCGCCGGTCGTGTTGGCGAGGAGGGGGCAGCGTGATGAGCACGAAGAACGGCACGAACCGGGCCGGGGCCGGCCACGACGTCGGCTCCGAACTGATCTATCTGACCAAAGCGCTGAAGGCTCCGGCCCTGCGGGATGCGGCCGCGCCCAGATAGTGCATGGCGGCGACCCCGAGGCCGGTGACGGCGCCCGCGAGTGACAGCGCCGCGCGGCCCGCGCCGCGGTAGCCGACGATGAACACGCCGACGCCGACCACCACGACCGCCACGGCGAGGCCAGGGCCGCGTCGTGATGCTCGCCCATGGCTCCGCGGAACGTCGCCGCCAGTTGTAGAACCACGCCTCGCTCACCCCGAGCAGGCGACAGGACATCCGATCGGGCACGTTGTGCTCGGCTCTCTGGCGACCGATGAAGGCGACCAGCGCCTCCGGTTCGTTCTCGGTCACTTCACCCAGAGAGCCATGGCACGCTCGAAGACATCACGCTCCATCTCAACTTCCTTGATCCGCTTGCGGTTCTCCACGCTCTCCCGGCGCAGCCGCACGAGCTCCTCGCGTTCCAGCTCGCCCAGCGTCCCGTCCCCGCCGGCCCTCCGGGCCTGCGCCACCCAGCTGCCCAGGGTGGTCTCCTTGATCCCGAGATCGGCAGCTACCTGCGCGATCGTCTTCCCCGTCTCAGTCACGACCCGCACAGCACCCTCACGGAACTCGGCATCGAACGACTGTCGCTTCTCCGCCATGACTCTCAACTTCCCCTGCAGTCACAGCCTCAACGCTACGAGGGGAAGGTCAAGCGTCAGCTCCCCGCCAGCGGAGCGATGCGTCCTGTCCGCGCCGCCACTCATGGTGGGCACGATCCCGCCGGACGCTGCCGGTTCGCGTCCCGTCCGCC
>NZ_JBMNDR010000144.1:0-13406 GCF_052543235.1 Streptomyces sp. SAS_272
CCTCATGGAGGCGCCGGCGTCCCCGTCGGTGCGGGTCAGCTCGTCACGCGGAAGGTGGCGTCGCCGCGTCCCGTCGCGTTGGTGATCGGGGCGAGCTTCAGCTCGTACGCGTAGTGGCGGATGTACCGGTCCGGATGGTTGACCGACTGGAACGACGACCAGGTGGAGTCGGCGAGCCCGGCGACCTGCCGGAAGGTCGCGTCCTGGGCGAACGTGTCCGTGCCGTCGTTGTAGGCGAGCTGGAAGTCGAAGTCGGAGTGCCGCAGGAAGTACCCGGGGAAGTTCACCGACTCGAAGGAGACGGCGCCTGAGCCCGTGAGGCCGGTCCTCAGCCGGAACTGAGAGTCCTGGACGGGGCTGACGTTCGGGTCGATGCGCGCGTCGAAGTCGGCGTGCCGCACGTACCGGTCCTGGAAGTTGTACGACTGGAGCCGGTTGGCCGCGGTGTTGGGCCAGCGGGCCAGCACGCGACTCTCCTCGGCGGCCGTCAGGTTCATGATCCAGCCGTGGCGCTTCTTCGTGCCGCCCATGTCGTAGCTGCTCGAAGCCTGCTTCTGGTAGGCGGCGGGATTGGACGGGTCGGTCGTCACGACCGGCATGTAACCGCCGCTGGAGGCGTACTGGTCGAGGTAGAGGGCCCACTTGTTGGCGCCGTTGAACTTCATCCACATCGGGCCCTCGACCTGCGACCCGGTGAGGCCGATGCCGGAGAGGTCGCCGAGGTCGGTCCACGTGCCGAGGATCGAGTTGCTGCCCTCGAGGGTGATCTGCCCGTCACCGGAGGCCCGCACGTAGCGGTAGTTGCCGACGCCCGACGGCACCTCGACGATCTGGGTGTCGATGATCTCCTGGGCGCCGGGGCGGTCGATGTAGATCTGCGGGGTGCTGACGGAGCGGAAGTCGCTGGTGTGGGAGTAGTAGATGCGGTGCTTCGTCGCGCCGTTGAGGGGCTTGTTCGTCGCCCAGTACAGGACGTAGTCGTTGCCGGCCGGGTCCCAGATCGCCTCCGGAGCCCACGCGTTGCGTCCGTCGGGGATGGCGCCGGCGACGTTCAGCAGCCGCGGCTGCGACCAGGTGACCAGGTCCGTCGACTCCCACACCACGAGGTTGCGGCTGCCGTCGTTGATGGACTGGCTCCACGTCTGCCCGCAGTCGATGCACAGGTCGGTCGCGATGATCCAGTACTTGCTGCCGTCGGGGGATCTCACGAACGCGGGGTCGCGCACGCCCTTCGTTCCGACCGTGGAGCGCAGGACCATCCCGCCGCCGTTGAGGTCGTTCCAGTGCACACCGTCCGTGCTGTGCGAGAGGTACATCTGCTGGTTGGTCGACCCCTCCCCCGTGAAGTGCACCATCAGGTAGCCGGGATCGGCGGCGGCGGCGCCTTGCGGGGTGGCCAGGGCTTGGCCTGTGAAGAGGAGGCACGCGGCGAGCAATATCGCCGACAGCCGTGCGCGCGGCGCGGACATGTACGTCTCCTGTCGTTCCTCGAATGCCACCATCGGGTGGAGAGGTGTGGTTCTCGGGCGCCCTGAGGCGGCGCTGCACCTGCGCCGCTTTCGGGGTCCGTTCTCGCCGGAGCGAGTTGTTCGAAATACCAAACGATGTTCGTAAAGTCGGGCAGACGCTAGATGCGGGAAGCGGGACGCGTCAACACCTCCGACGTCTATGGACTTCCCGGAGGGTGGACGGTGGCCGCGGGATCGCTGGCGCCGCCGACGTCTGGGCTCCGCGGCCAGGCGAGGGACGGGGTTTCAGTCCGGCGATGTACGTTCCGTCCCGCTCCAGCGCAGGGTGACGTCGAGGTGGGCGCTGACGCCGGCGCTCGCCAGGATCGCGCGGCGCGATCGACGACGGTCGGCGATCTGACCGATGGTGTGCAGCCCGTATCTGTGAAGCGTTTCCGCTGTGGCACGGCCGATTCCCGGCAGCGTGGTGACCGGCCGGGGGTACAGCCAGTCGGCCACCCCCTCGGCGGGAACCCAGGTGGTCTCGCCGAGCGCCGACGCATAGGAGGCCCTCGCGGCGAGCATCCGGTTGCCCGCGAGCTCGGCGCTGCTGTCGATGCCGTACAGGCCTTTCAGTCTCATCATCGCCATCTGGACCGTGTCGTAAGGAGAGAGATCGAAGTAGCGAAGCGCCGAAGTCAGGTCCAGTTGAACGGCGTTGGGCGGCGCCGCCTGCACATGAGGCGTGACACCAGACATCAGTTTGATTACGTCGCCGTACTGATCCTTCGTCAGCGAGGCATGCAGACGCGCAACGGTCGGCGCGGTCAGGGACTGTACGGTGCGTCGGACAGGGCGATGCGGGCCGTGATGCGCTTGCCGACCGGCTCCCGCTCGATGACCAGGGCCTGGCTGACGGCCTTGACGATCTCCAGGCCGTGCTGGCCGATCCGGTCGGGATCGGTGGGCCGGGCGGCGGGCACGAGGGGATCGCTGTCCCACACCACGACGTCCACGGCGTGGGCGCTGATGCCCATCTCCACCAGGACCGGGCCAGGGGCGTACTTGCAGGCGTTGGTGACCAGCTCGCTGACGACCAGCTGGGTCAGGTCCCTGACGCGCACAGACACGGACAGGGGGTAGTCGGCTTCAGCCTGGCCGAGAAAGGCGAGGGCGCACCGGCGGGCGTCGGCGATGCAGCCGTCGTCTCCGCCGAGGGCGTAGCCGGCCCGGATCAGGTGCTCGACGGGCGCAGCGCTGTCGCCGCCGGACGCGGGAGGGTCACCTGGTGCCGTCATCATTCTGCGTTCACGAGTGCGCCTCTACCCGCCCTTTCGCCGTACATGCCCGGGGCATGTTGTTCCGCACGGCCGCCTGGAAGCATGTGCCCCGGGTGGTCGGGGCACAATCAATGCCGCAGGCCCTGACCGGGCACGCCCGCGCACGACCGAGGACACCAGTGACCGACATGGACACAGCGGACCAGCCGGAGCGGCTATCCGTCGAGCAGCGCATCGTCGACGGCGTCCGCGTGGTGACCGTGCAGGGCGAGATCGACCACGACGTCCAGGACGTCCTGTCCGAAGCCCTGCTGGCCCGCGACGAGACAATCGTGCCGCCGCGGATCGTGGCGGACCTCAGCGGCGTGACCTTCATGGACTCCACCGGCATCAACGTCTTCGTCACCGCCCACCAGACCGTCAGCGATACCGACGGCTGGGTGCGGATCGCCGGCGCGCAGGAGTCCGTCCTGCGCGTCCTGGAGGTGGTGGGCGTCGACGCCCTCATCGCCTGCCACCCCACCCTCGAACATGCCCTGCGCATCTGAGCGGCTCTACCTTTGATCTTGCGCAGCGCTCCCCCGTTCACGGGGCGGAGGGGCGCATCTCGATACTGCTCTGACCTTGGTTTTGGGCACGGATCTGCGCTGTTCGCCTCAGCCCGGGCACACGGGCCGGCGCTGCTGGTCGTCGATGTGCTGGTGCACGACGGTCAGCGGTGCCCCGCTTAGCTTCCGGCGAAGTGCGAGCCGGACCAGAACCGTCCGCCGCACAGGTACCGGCGGACGTACGCTCGTACTCCTTGCGCAGATAGCGGGAGGAGACGCCCTCACATGGTCAAGTCCGCCAGGGGCACCGCCGAGGAGCCCGGCCAGAGCGTCGCGCAGAAGTCCGGCCTGAACCGCTCTACCAGGGGGCTGCGGATGGTCCGGCAACGCCGAGTGGAACGCAGCCCGGACATCCTGCACCTGTAACGGACGGACCACTCGCTCATCCCGGCTGCCGGGAGGGCAGTCGTCAGATGTCCCCGTGGCGTCAAGCCCGCCACCACAGGGTCGGCAGGGATCCCCCTCGTTCACGAGGGGGAGCACTTCAATGGGGTGAATCCGGGCCCGAGGTGTCGTCCAGCCGCGCGTGCCGCTGCACGGCCGCCTCCAGCTCCTGGCGTACCGGCTCCGGCAGAGGCTGTCGGCCCAGCGCCCAGCCGATCACCGATCCGGCGACCGCGAGCAGTTTGACGTTGGTGTGCTGAGACACCTCGCGCAGCACCTCGAACCCGGCGTCCGGCACGATCCGGTGGACCGCGATGAGGACACCGATGGCCTGGTCGACCGCAGCGTGGGAGTCGATAGCCCGCCGCAGTTGTGCGTTCTCCTGCTCCAGGCTGGCCGCCGTAGGCGGATCGGAGGCGTCGGGGAGGTGCGATCGTTCGCGAGAGGACGTCGTCATGACCGGGTCTCCATGCCGGGCGAGGTTTCCTGTTCCCACTACGCCTGCCCCACACCGCAACGGCAAGACGTCCCGGCATGCGGATGAAGATCACAAAGGGCGGGGGGGGGAGAAGCCCTTCGTCGTCCATGGTCGACCGCGACAGCCTGAGCTGGCGGGTGCGGCCGGCAGTCCCTCTCATTCTGCCGACGCGGGCGACCTGGGCATGTCAGTCGTGCACCCATTGTCGGGCGAGCGCCACGCTCGCTGCCTGCTGAGAAACGTGACTCGCAGGCTAGGATTTGCCGGATTGCCGTCCACGAGCCCTCCCCCAGCATGGGTGGTCCCCCTCCGCCGGGGCGGGCACGGCGCGTAGCCGTTCGGGCCGAGATCGGCGTGCCCCACACCCTGCCCGGTGACGAGGTCACAGGCGGTCCAGGCGCTGTGGAGGGTGGGGCGGCCAGGGCCCGAGAGCAGGCAGCTCCTCCGCCGCCACTGGTGACACAACGGGCGTACGTCCGGCCAGCCAGGCCGCCAGGTCGCGCAGGCCTCCGGTAACCACCGTGCCCGGCGGCCCGTCGCCGACGGACCACTGGCGGCCCACGTCCTCGGCACGGACGCGTGCGCCTGCCGGAAGGCGGCCGAGGAGGAAGTCGATGGTGTGTGCGGCCAGGTCCTCGGGCCAGTCGTCCGGCCGCACGCCGAGTTCCAGATCGACCATGTGGATCCATGCCTCGCGCCAGCGTGCGAAGACGGTTGCGGCAAGGTTCGCGTTGCGGAACGTTACCGGACGGCTCCAGTCCACGTCGGTGGCGCGTGCCCAGGATGCCTCCAGCCCGGCCGTGTGCGCGGCGAGCTGCGCGCGGTGCTCGGCTGCGCTGCGGCCAGCCGTCGTCTCGATGATCGCGTTGCGCTCGTCGACCCCGCCGTCGTAGCCCGCCACAAGTTCACCGCGCAGGGCATGTTCCGCGAGACGGGCGAACATTCTCGCGTTGTCGGTGAGATGCGCGAGGACGTGGCCGCGTGACCACCCCGGAAGGGCGGATGCCTCGGCGACCTGCTGGTCGCTCAGTCCAGCCACGAGCCTTGCCAGTGTCCGGTGGGCTTCGATCACAGCTGCGACAGGAGGTTGCATGACCCTCCGTCCTACAGGGCCGGGGTCTGGTTGAGGACTGCCGGGGCCTGGGCAGCGAGTTCCCTGAGTGGATCACCGCTCAGCCGACATACCGTCCACTCGTTCAGCAGCTCCACGCCGAGCGACTTGTAGAAGTCGATCGTCGGTTCGTTCCAGGCCAGGACCCACCACTCGAAGCGCTCGTAGCCGTTCTGTTGACAGATCGCGGCCAATGAGGCGAGCAGAGCCTTGCCGTGTCCTCCACCTCGGGCGTGCGACCGCACGTAGAGGTCCTCCAGGTGCATGCCGCGCGTGCCGGTCCAGGTCGAGAAGCGGGGGAACCACAGGGCATAGCCCACGGCCTGCCCCGTCTCATCGTCCTCAGCGATCAGTGCGGAAGCAGCGGGGCGTTCTCCGAGCAGCGCGTCGCGGAGCTGCTCCTCGGTTGCTCGGGCCTGCTCAGCGAGTTCGCGGATTCATCGCGCGGATCTCCGCGATGTCGTCCACAGTGGCGGCCCGGATCATGCCGGAGATCATCGGCCACCGTGCCGAGCCGTGTCCATCCGATTCCGCGCCTGCCCCGTGGCGTGAACTCGACCGTGGTCTTTGCCTCGACGGACGATCTGCGGAACAAGTCCGCAGCTGGGCCGACGAGAGCCTTGTGGCGCATCAACGCGCTTGGCGATGCTGCCTCGATGATGACACCGGCACTCTGCCGCAAGGCCCTCCCCGAAAGCGACTCGCGCGGCGCGCTGACCAGCCAGCGCGCCCGCGCCACCATCGCCACCCAACTCCTTAACGCCCGCGAGCCGCTGTCGCTGAACGACCTGCAGCAATGGCTCGGTCACAAGCACCCGGCCAGCACCCGGCACTACGCCGCGATCCTGCAGCGCACCCTGTCCGCGGCCTACCAGCGCGCCGACTACTTCGCGCGCAACGTCCGCACCATCGAGGTCCTCATCGACCGCGACAGCATCCTGACCGGTGCGGCAGCGAACGGCGACCAGCCGTGGAAGTACTACGATCTCGGCGACGGTTACTGCTCCTACGACTTCTTCGCCAAGTGCCCGCACCGGCTCGCCTGCGCACGCTGCCCGTTCTACGTCCCCAAGGAGTCCACCCGCGGCCAGCTGCTCGCCGTCAAGGACGGCATCACGCAGATGCTGGAGCAGGCCGACCTCACGGAGGCCGAACACGACGCCCTCGATGGCGACCTCGCCGCGATCACAGGACTCGCCGAGCGTCTCACAGACGTCCCCACTCCTGCTGGCCCCACCCCACGCGAGATGGGCACCACCGAGGCTTTCATCCCCCTCACCCTGCTCGCCCAGACCATGCCCTCCAAAGGCGCAAGGGCAGCGGGGAACACAACTTCCAGGCCGCGTATCGAGCCGTGATCGTTGGGCGCGTCAGGAAAGGATCAACTCCCCTGCTACGGAAGCCGACCCTCACCATCGCGGCCCGACACGGCGAGCTCCCACAGGTCATGTAATAATTGAAACACCATTTGAGCCATTACCTCAGTCGGGATGCCTGGCAAGTGCCGAGGACGCGACCTCCGATGTCTGGACGGGCGATCGGCGGACGGACACCGGCCGCTCCCTCCTGGCCTACCGGGACGCCGTGGCCATCAACGACGGGTACACCCCACCAGCAGACCCTGAGGGAAACGCTCATCTCAAGTCCTGATCCGAAGAGCTGTGCGAGGAGTTGCACCATCATGTGGAAGTGCGAGCAGGTTATCGGTGCCGACCTGAACGTCGAGGAAGTCGCGGGCCTCTACCGCGCGTCCACTCTCGCCGAGCGCCGCCCGATAGAGGACGTGGAACGGTTCACCCACATGCTGGCCGGCGCAAACCTAGTCGTCACCGCCCGCACCGATGACGGTCTTCTCATCGGAATCGCCCGCTCCATGACTGACAGCGTCTACGCCACGTACCTCAGCGACCTCGCTGTCGATGCCGAGTTCCAACGGCAGGGCGTAGGACGCGACCTTATCCGCGTCACACAGGAAGCAGCCCCTCAGGCCAAGCTGATCCTGCTCTCCGCACCGGGCGCGGTCGGCTACTACCCGCACGTCGGCTTCACGCATCACGCCTCCGCCTGGACCCTCCCCGGCCCCGCGGCCTGAGGTCCGGCACAGATCCGTCACGGCTCGCCACCGACCACAAATCCCGCCTGCCTACCATCGTCACCAGTCCCATGAGACCTCGTAAACCGTCACGAAAAGATCTCGATTCGCAATAACCTTGGCGCGTCACCAGGCGGGCGGGAGCGGGCTCGGTCAGGACGGCGTTGTCACGTTGTTGGATGTGTGACGGCGTTGTCACGTTGTTGGATGTGCGCGGGCCTGATGGTGTGCCAGGGCGTGGTCGGCTCGAGTGTCCAAGAGCCCCGCGCCGTGATCCAGGCCGTGGTCCAGATATTTGGAAACGGTCAACGGTCAGTCCTCAACCACGTCACAACCTCGCCGACCCGTCCATCAGCCCTGCCCTGCGAGCGGCAGCCAACGCCGCCCTCGACGACAACACACCCGAAGCACTGCGCCACTTCCTGGAAGTCCGCAGGCACCAGCTGGCCTGACCGGCACGGCACCGCACCGCACCACAGCGGGTCGCCCGGGCGGCATCCCCTGCCGCACGCCCGGAACGCCGAGAATCCCGGCGGGGCGGCCTGCACCTCCGTGTGCCGGCGTCCCCGCCAGGCAGGCCCTGTGCCGGCTCGGCGCCCTCCGCAGAGCTCTGTGGTCTCGCCGCCCGGTGCGGCATGAGCCACTGACACCTCCGACAGCAGAAAGCACATTCTTCGATGACCGCACAACTCCTACGCACCGAGCGCAGCACTCCGCAGACCGCTTCCGTCGTGACCGACCTGCCGTTCAAGCCTCAGCTCGTCAAAGCGGTGTTCAGGGAGGTGACCTCGCTGAACGTCTCCCGGCCGGCCGCGTGGGCCGCCGCGTCGGTGACGCGGACCGTGCTGACGGAGATCATCGACGGCGCGAGAAGCGCGGCAGCCGAGCATGCCAGGACGAGGCTGATTCCCAAGGACCTCATCTCGGCGATAGACCGAAACGTCGAGGTAGAGGTGGGAACGGCGTGGTACCTGCACAGCCCGACCTTCCACAGCCTGATGGGCGAGGTGCGCAACGCCGATGGTGCCCTCGTGTCTCTTCGTGAGCGCCGCGGGGCGCGTACACCGAGTGGTGTGGGCGGCGCCCACCGGTTCGAGGCCGGTGTGAGAAGGCTGCTGGGGAGCCGGGGGGTGAGGGCGGTGCCGGCGATGGTCCGCGACCTGGACGGAATCGCGAGCGTGTTCCTGGCGGCCCTGGCACAGGACGCGGCCAAGGTCGTGCGCGAGGGCGGGGTCAAGCGGTTCGGGACGGTCAGTCTGGTGGTGCCGGGCGAGCCGGCCCCGGCCCCGCTGCTCAAGGACCCCCTCCTCGTCCCGTCGACCCGCCGCGGGGACGGGCGGACTGTTGGCGGGGACGACGTCCTGGCCGCCGTGCCGATGCAGCTGTTCGGCGATCTCAGACAACGCGCCATCACCGAGGCAGCCGAGCTGACACGGAACGCATCGGCCAACTGATCGGGCCCGCCCGTGCGCTTGGCCCACCGCGCACGGTTGCCACGTGTGCACGGCTCCCGGAATCTGGTGTGTTCGGCCAGCAGGAGTCCGTCGAGGACGCGAGCCGGTCGAGCCGGTCGAGCCGGAACAGGGTGCGCAGATCGTCCAGGGCGGCGCGGGTGCCCGGGTCGGTGACCCGGGCGCTTGCCGCGGCGAAGACGTCGGAGGCCTGGCCTACCGTGTATGTCTCGACCAGAGCGGCGGCGGAGGCGTGGTTCCAGCGTCCGAGTGCATCGCCTCCGGCGCTGCGAATGTCCCGGCGCGCGACACGCTGCCAGCGGCGTTCGGCAGCTGCCAGGCCTGTGTAGCCAGGAGCGTGTCCCGGTAACCGGCAACTGGGCGGGTGTCCGTGGTCGGGTCGATCGATCGCGCGGTGCCGTCTGTGCCTGGTGGGGCTGGGTGAGCGGGGCGTTGAGCCGGTGGTACGGCTTGGTGCGGCCCGGGGACAGTGGTCCAACCGGTCAGACGGCGGAGCTCCGGTGGTGCGGCCATGACTATCGATCCGATTCTCGCGCAACGCGACGTCCGATTGTCGCCAGCATCCTTCGCTTGGTTCACGGAGAGTTGAAGACGGCTCGTGCACCGCCTGGCGAGTCTCTTCGATTCATATCCCGCGACTTCCTCGGGGCGGTCGAGGAGCGCGGCGAGCTGACGGGTGGCGAGGTGAGTCTGGCCGGTGGTGGCGAGATGTACGGCGCTCATTCCCCTGTCATTGGCACACCGTCCACAGTCACTTGTCACACCGTGCACGGTGTACGGGCGCGGTCCCGTCAGGGCCGGACACGCGGCGGGAAGCGGGTCCCGCACAGCCACTCCAAGGGAGACCGCGCCCGCAGCGGGGTCGGGACGGCCCGGGCGTCCGGCGAGTGGCCGGCGCGCTTCGTCGCCTTCGATGTGCCGAGGCTGTCCCGGACCGACACCACCGCCTGGCCGTATCGGCGGCGCAGGGCCCTGCTGGAGTCGGTGTCCGCCGCGCGGCGTCCGTCGGCTCCGTGGATGCTGTGCCCGTCGACCACCGATCCGGACACCGCGTGCGATGTAGCGCTCGGGAGGGAAAGCCCCACCAATGGGAGCGGCGCCTGGAGCCTCGCTCTCAGCTGCTTGTCACTTCGCCGCAGCTTCGGGAATACAGGACCTCGATCCCCGTGGATTCACGGAAACCGAAGCTTCTTCAGCCTGAACCCACGGGGCCACCGGTCTGCTTCAGGTCGGCAGATCCGTGGGTTCGGTGGGAACAGGAGGGTGCTGTGCAAGCCGAAGAGCTTCGGCCGTGACATCGGCGTCCACCTGCGCCTGTGTTCTGTCGCCGTATTCAAGGACGTCGTAGTCGTCGTCCAGGTTGGCGAGTCGCTCGGCCAGAGGCAGCTCGTGACCGAAGCGCTGATGGATCCGGAAAGCCAGCTCGCGTGGCGTCAGTTCGCCGGCCAGCATCCGGGCGGCAAGTGCTCGCGCGGCGGCTTCCTGTCCGGCAACGCTGCCCGCTTGGTGGAAGGCGAGGCCCAGTTCATCGAGTGCCGGGGGAAGGAGGTCGGGGACGTCGTAGTCCGCCTCCGCGCGTGTGCACACGGCCAAGATCCGCAGGGCAGGGCTGTCGAGGCCGGCGACGAGTGCATCACAGGCAGCAGTGACGACGTCGGTTGCGCGGATCTCGCCCATGCTCCAGAGAACGGCGCGGTCCTGAAGCTCGCGGGCTGCTGGTTCGGTCGACGACATCTGTCCATGATCTCGTCAGTCGGTTGAGCAGGTCGAGTGGGTTTCACTGCGATGCCTGCTCGGCGGGTTCTCCCAGCAGCGCGCGTGCTGAGTCCGCACAGCGGACGGCGGTCTTCTCGTCGATGCCGAAAGCCAGTGCGAGATGGAGCGGTCGGCGCGGTGGGTGAGCGCTTCCTCGAGTTGTCGGTCGACGCGGAGCCGTTCGAGGGTGGCGGTGAGGTTGCGGGTGGCCCGGGTGGTCCAGAGCTTGCCGGCCGGGCCGAATTCGACGGCGGTCTTCTGCGTGATCAGCAGGTCAGATCCTGTCCGCCAAGCGCCAGCGTCAGGCGCCACAACACATTGAACCGGCCAAGAGTGAGCGACGCCGGGCGGTCGGGACTTCAGGAGCCGCCCCGGACCCACCGTCCGCCGCCGATCGGGCGGGTTGCGCCTCGGGCACGGTGCGGGGGCCGGGCGCCATGTCACAAGGCTCTTCCTCGTTCTCGGACAAGTCGTCCACAGACCTCAGCCGGTGGATCCGGGGGCTGAGACCGAGCCCTCCCTTTCGAGGAGAGCGCGGAAAGTCCCCGCCGGTCGGCCGGTGAGGCGGTGGACGGTGTCGGTGACGCGGTCCTCCGTGCCCTCTGCGATGGCTCGGTCCATGCCGGCCAGGAGGGAGGCGAACTCCGGTGCGATCAGCGCCGTGCGGGTGAGGTGGTCGCGCATCTCCTCGTAGGACAGACGGTGGTGGACGACGGGTCGGCCCGTGACCTCGGTGGTGATCGTGGCGATGTCGTCGTAGCTGAGCGCCTCCGGGCCGGTGAGGACGAGATCGGTGTCGGGGGCGTGTTCGTCGGTCAGGGCGTGGACGGCGACGGCCGCGATGTCGTCGGCGTCGACGAAGCCGACCCGGCCGTCGCCGGTGGCGCTCCGGATGGTGCCGTTCTCACGGATGCCGACGGCGTGCGGGTGGGTGCCCGTGAAGTTCTGCATGAACCATGAGGGCCGCAGTACCGCCCACTGCTCGAACAGACCGGGCAGGGCCTGGTGCACCGTTCCCACCGCCGGGCCGCCCTCGGGGATGGCCGAGGAGCTCAGGAGCACCGCGCGGAGTACGCCGGTGGCGCGGGCCCGGCAGAGGAACGGCAGCATGACCGCGGCCGGATCGGAGTCGCCGACGGGCGGTATGAGGTAGACGCGGTCGACTCCGTCGAGAGCGGCGGCGTGGGTGGCGGGGGCGTACCAGTCGAAGGCTACCGGCTCAGAGCCTGCCGGGTCCGCCGAGCCGTCCGTGCCGGGGATCGGGGCCGCGTGACGGCTGGCTGCCTTGACGCGATGGCCGACGGCCGTCAACCGCGTGACCGTGCGGCTGCCGGTGGTGCCTGTCGCGCCGATGACGAGAGTCGTGCCGGTGGCGGTCATCGGGTCGTTTCCGCGAAGTCGGCGGTGAAGTCGGTGGCGGGGTCGAGGAGTGCCAGAGGGTTCCAGTAGTCGCGGTAGGAGGAGAAGCGTCCGTCCCGCACGGTCACGACGGCGATGTACGTCATGTCGAATGGGCTGTCCGTCTCCACCAGGCGGCCGACGCCCCGCATCTCGACCACGATGACCTGCGGATCGAGGGTCTCGTGGATCTGCAGGGCGGGGAAGTCGTGAAGGTCGATGTGGTCGGGATACGGGCGCATGTAGGCGGCGATGGCCTCTTTGCCGTCCAGGCGCCTGGGCCGGTCGTCGGGGGCGAACGGGAACTCCATGACGCCGTCCTCGGTCCACAGGTCGAGCCAGGCGGGGATGTTCTTGTCGAGCAGCAGGCGCAGGCTGTGGCGGTAGAGATCCGCCGGGGAAGCCGGTACGGACATGGGTGTCCTCCATCTCGTACATCTCATAGAATGCGGACCCGGGGTCCGTTTCGACGATACGGACCCCGGGTCCGTTTAGCAACAGGCGTCGCCGGCACTGTCGCCCTGTCGGCACTGGAGGAGTCGCATGCCCGAGCGCAAGCCCCGTGAGGATGCCGCCCGTAACCGGGAGGCCGTTCTCGCGGCCGCCGACCTTCTCTTCGCTCGCGGCGAGGGGCCCGACGACGTCACCATGGCCGACGTCGCGGCAGCCGCCGGCGTCGGCAAGGGAACGCTCTTCCGCGCCTTCGGCGACCGCGCCGGGCTGCTCCGCGCGCTGTACGAGGCGCGGCTCGAACCGGTGGGGGAAGCCGTCGAAGCCGGCCCGCCGCCCCTGGGGCCCACCACTCCGCCGCGGCAGCGCGTGCCCGCTCTGCTCGACGCCCTCCTGTGCTTCAAGCTCGACAACCGACGCCTCGCGCTGGCCCTGGAGGAGAGTGGGAGCGGCGGCAGTCCATACCGGGCGGAGCACTACGCGCGGTGGCACGGTCTGCTCCGGTCGGTGCTGGACCAGGTGCCCGGTCCGGCCGACAGCGAGTTCACCGCCCACGTCCTGCTCGCCGCCGTCCGGGCTGATCTCGTCGAGCACCTGGCCGGACAGGAAGGCGTGCCGCGCGAGAGGATGCGCGCCCAGTTGGCGAACCTCACCGCGAGATTCGTGGGCGCTGATCCCGGCGAGAGGTGAGGCCGGTCCCGCGCCCTCGACCTCACTGCCGAACAGCTTTCACTCAGGCAGGAGTTGAGCTTGTTAACCTCTGAGCGCTCGCTAGTGGCGCCGTCAGGAATCTGGGTTGCGTTGCTCGGCTTGAGCCTTGTGGACTTCGCCAAGGTGCCTTACCTGCCGCCGCGTCAGCAATGCATCGATCGGTTCGAGAACCCGATCCCACGCGCGGTCCGCTTCTGAGGACTGATTGCGAGTCCGTGC
>NZ_JBMNDR010000145.1:0-13328 GCF_052543235.1 Streptomyces sp. SAS_272
CAGCGGACGGAGGAACTCCCACTCCTCATCGGACAGTTCATGGCGACGTATCACCCGACCATGATCCACCACTCAAGATCAATTGAAGACACGACCTAGGCCGGGGTCAACGACTGGACCTCGGCTGCCTGGTCGGCGGAGACAGGGTTCGTACCGGGTCCCGAGATGCCCGGCCTGCACGTCCTGGGCCGCATCGGCTCCGGTGACGGTTTGCCGCCGGGCTGATCTACGGCCTGCACACCGGTGCCGGTATCGACCGTGCGCTCGCATACGACACCGCCCACGGCGCGCTCACCATGACCACCCCCGGCGACGTCTCCATGGCTTCCCTCGCCGAGGTCGAGGCGCTCATGGGTGGCAGCTCCGCCCACGTCCGGCGCTGACCGCAACACACCGCCCACGTCCCGAGGAGTGCGTCTTGCACCGCAGAAAGATCACGAACACGTCTCTCGAGCTCACCGAGCTCGGCTTCGGGGCCGCCGTCGTGGGCAACCTCTACCGGGTCACCCCGGCCCACGACGCGGCGGCCGCCGTAGAAGCGCACGACGCGGCATCGACAGCCTCACCCGCAACGCCGTTCTGTGGGGCGCCCGCTTCTCGCCCGACGAGACACGCGGCCGGGCATCCATGATCATCTCCATGATCGAGGGGTACATGACCTGCTGGTTCCTGCACCGGGTCAAGCCCGAGCGCGGTCCTGCGGCCGAGCTCCTGACGGACGTGGTGATGGACATGCTGCACGCGCACAGGACGGAGCAGCCGGACGTTCGCGTGTGAACCGGCCCGGGCGCGGCCTCGGCGCACCCTCCGATCGGATGCGGGCGCCAATACCCCGGTAGCACCCGGGCGTGCCGGATTTCGTCCTGCGGTGCCGGAGCCCGACGGCCAACGGCTCCTAGGTTTGAGGCCGGGCCGCAGCCCTCGGCCGCCACACACCGCAGGGGAGAAGTCGCGTGCAGGTACTGCTCATCGAAGACGATCCGGATGTCGCGAACTGCCTGATACGCGGCCTGACCCGCTACGGCTGCGACGTGACGTGGGAAACGACGGGGCGGGGTGGGCTCGCCGCGGCGGCCCCGGACGTGGTGCTGCTCGATCTGGGTCTGCCGGACCTGGATGGTCTCGACGTCTGCAGGGAACTGAGGGCCCGCAGCGACGTGTCGCTCATCGTGATCAGCGGGCGCGGCAGTGTGACGGACAGGATCGTCGGCCTCGAACTCGGCGCGGACGACTACCTGGTGAAACCGTTCCTCGTACGCGAACTCGTGGCGCGAATGCGTGCGGTGCGCCGGAGGAACCGCGGCGCGGTCCCGGTCGGCACCCCCGCCCAGTTGCCCAGCGTGCGGTCGATCGGGTCTCCGCCGGATCGACACGGCACCTGGCCGGCGCGTGACGTGTATTACCGGGTGGCGATCGACAGACGTGCCCACCGGGTCTTTCTCGACGGCGCCGAGGTGGCGCTGAGTCCCAAGGAGTACGCCCTGCTGGAGTATCTGACGAGCCGGGCCGGCGCGCTCGTGACACGCGAGTCCATCATGTCCGCGGTGTGGGACAGCAACTGGTTCGGCTCGACGAAGACGTTGGACACCCATGTGACCTCCCTGCGGAACAAACTGGGTGCCGCTCTGTGCGTGGAGGCAGTTCGCGGCGTCGGCTTCCGGCTGGTCGTCGGGGCGGCAGCCGCCCCGGTACACCCCTCCGCTGTCTGACGTCCGACGCCACTTATGGACTGCCGTGCCGGGGGGCGGCGGGAACATGCTGTTCTTCTCCGCCGTCCTCGCCGACCCTCCCGTCGCCGCGCTCGTCGGCCCATCCTGTTGCCGCCAGGTCTCATCGCTCACGCCCGCGGCGTCGGCGGCTCAACGCGTGATGGACGTCGTGTCAGGGGCGGCCCGATACACCGAAGGCGTGCCTGTAGGCCCGTTCGTCGTCGTCTGCGAACACGGCGAACACCACGCGGTCGAACCGTCCGGGATGCTCTGCGGTCCAGTCCGCGACTGTGCGCAGCGCGACAGGTGCTGCCTCCTTTTTGGGATAGCCGAAGACGCCGGTGCTGACGGCGCAGAAGGCGAGGGTGCGGATGGTCTCCACCTCGGCGGCTAGGTCCAGGCACGCCCGGTAGGAGGAGGCCAGCTCCTGCGCGTCACGTGTCTGTGGGCGGCCCTGGACGACGGGGCCGACGGTGTGCAGGACGTACCGGGCCGGCAGGTGGTAGCCCCGTGTGATCTTGGCCTTACCGGTGGGTTCGAGGGATCCCTGCGCCGTGATGATCGTGTGGCAGTCGTCGCGCAGACGAGGTCCGGCGGCGTTGTGGAGGGCGTTGTCGATGCAGGGGTGCAGAGGGCGGAAGCAGCCGAGCAGTTGACTGTTGGCAGCGTTGACCACGGCGTCTGCGGCCAGCGTGGTGATGTCTCCCCGCCACAGCACGGCCTCGGTCGCCGCCCGGAAGGTCCTACGGCAGAACTCTTCTTCGACTGTGGGCAGTTCGAGCGCCGAGACGGTGAGCCGCAGTTCCCGCTCCGCGCCCAGGAGCGCGTCCAGCTCCCGGTCGGCTCCCTCCGGCAGCGGACCGGGATCGCGCACGGTCAGCAGAGCTCGCAGCACCTGGCGGGCCGTGGCCGCGTCGGCGCCACCGGTCCTATCGGCGAGGTGCCTCAGTGAGTCGGCTCGCAACCCGAGCCGGGGAACGGCCGGATCCGCACTGAACAGGCGCAGCGCCGAGCGCACGTGTGCGTCCAGCCGTCCGGCTGTGGCCGGGGCCGCTGTCGGACGGAAGGGTTCGTCGAGGGTGACGGCGTCCCGGTAGGCGGCCAGAGGCAGGGCGGTGAGCTGCGCCTGTGTCCCGGCGAAGGCGTCGGACTCGGCGCGGGTCGGAATCATCGAGGGCTCCGGGTGGGGCAGGTGAACGAGGTGTACCGATGGCCCGGCATCGGCACGTCGGCGCGCGGGCCGGACCATCGGCAGGTGGGTCACATTCCTTCGAGTGTTCCGACGTGCAACTCGCCGATCCGGCCCTCGGGGGTGTCGTAGGTCCAGAAGGCGTGAACCGTGGGGGTGTTGAGATTCATCGCGTGGGTGACGGTCATACCGGACTTCTCCACCCAGCCGAGCAGGAAGACGCCAGGCGCGACCTCGGCTGCGTTCAGTGTGACGTCCTCGCTCGCACCGGTGTCGGGGCCGGCGACGGTCTCGTAGTGCAGCGTGGTGCCGTCGGGACTGTAGGTGTTGTGGAAGACGACGCCGTTGTCGACGCTGACCGGTAGGTCTTTCCTGCGTAGGCGAGGTTGCTCATGTGTTGGTGCTCCGTCGGTCGACGTGTTCGTTGAGCCGGGTGGCGTGCGGGCCTCTCAGAACAGGCCGTTGCCGTGCGGCAGCTCGTCCGGGACGGGAGCGATGACGTCCCAGTGCTCGACGATCCTGCCGTCCGCGACACGGAAGAGGTCGTAGTAGGCGACGGGCACACCGAACTCGCCTTCGGACTGCGTCAGGACGAAGTCGCCTTCGGCGATGACCTTGTGGACCTTCTTGTAGATCAGGTTCTTGCCCTGTTCGGCCCACTTGGCCGCGGCCGCGCCGAAACCGTCCAGGCCGTCGGCGGCCTCGGTGTTGTGCTGGTGGTAGGTCTCGGTGGAGATGTAGTCGGTGAGCACCGAGTAGTCGGCGCCGACGAGGACCTTCTCGGCGAACTCCGTCACCAGGGCACGGTTGGCGGCGGTCTTGTCGGTCTCGGTGACCGCAGCGGGGCCGTCGGTCTGGGAGCGGCCGGAGACGGTGTCCTCGACCTGGGGGGTCAGGGCGTCCCAGTGCTCGGCCAGCTTGCCGTCGGCGTCCACGCGGAAGATGTCGAAGCCGACGAGCGGGTCCGGGCCGAAGCCGTGGTAGGTGCCGTGCAGGGCGATCAGGTCGCCGTCGGCGATGACCCGGGCGCCTTCGTAGCGGAAGTCCTCGCCCAGGCCGGCGACGAGCCCGCGCAGCGCCTCGGGGCCGTCGGGGGCGAGCGTGCTGTGCTGCTTGTAGGTCGCGGCCACCCAGCGGTCCACGGCGGAGGGATCCTTGTCGCCGAACAACTCAGTGACGGCCTGAAGGACGGTGTTCTTCGCGTTGCTCATGACTGTCTTCCTTGCTTGCGTACTTGCGTCGGATGGACCGGCGGTCGAGTGGTGATGTGTTCAAACTATGACGACGACATCGAGTGTTCCCGGGTGAAAGGCGACTCTCGATAGTCAAAAAGCGACCCACTTCTTTTCGTCGAGGTGTCGGGCACTACTGGGGGGTCCGGTCGGCCGCTCGCCGTCTGGGTGCGCAGGAGCTGCGTGCCGGTGCCGGGGTGGGCCACAGCGGCTCGGGGGGGCACGCATGAGGTCTATCTGCCTTCCGGTCGACCGGCCGGGGCGGTGCCGACGGCGGTGGGAGTCAGTCCCCTGCGGCGCGGATGACGTCGGCGAGGGGCGTGGCGGGATGTCCGGTGAGGCGGGGCACGGCGTCGCTGACGCCGTCGAGTTCGCCTGAGGCGATGGCCGTGTAGGTGGACACCCAGGCGTCCAGCTGCCAGGGCGGGGCGCCGTAGGAAGCGCGGGAGGCGTAGGCCTCCTCGACCGTCTCCTGCTGGTAGGTGACGGTGCGTCCGAGCTGCTCGGACAGGAGTGAGGCCGCTTCGTCCAGGGTGAGGGAGGCGGGCCCGGTCAGGTCGTAGGCGACGCCCGCATGGCCGTCGGGCCTGGACAGCACCGCGGCGGCCGTGTCGGCGATGTCGTCCTGGCCGACGAACGATGCCCGGCCGGGCCCGGCCGGGCCTCGGATGACGCCGTCCTCGCCGACCAGGTCGGGGACGAACTCCGCGTAGAAGTTGTCCCGGAGCAACGTGTACGCCAGGCCGCTCGCGCGGATGTGCTGTTCGGTGTGGAAGTGGTCGCGCGCCAGGGTGAAGGTGGCGTCGGGGGCTGCGCCGTAGAAGGAGACGTACACCAGATGCCGGACACCCGCCTGCGCGGCGGCGTCCACAAACGCCTTGTGCTGGGCGAGCCGGTCGGCACTCTCGGAGGCGGAGACCATGAAGACGGTGCGGATGCCGGTCAGGGCCTCCCGTACGGCGTCCTGGTCGGCGTAGTCGCTTCGGACCGCCACCGCGCCGGGAAGCCGTGGAGCCCGTTCCGGGCTGCGGGCCAGTAGTTTCTGCGGGACGCCCCGCTCTGCCAGCCGCCGGGCGACGCGCCCGCCGAGCCGGCCGGTGGAGCCGGTGACAGCGATCGCAGGGATGGATACCGCGGGCTTTTCGGACATGGGGTGATTTCTCTTCCTGTGGCGACGAGGGCGCGCCGCCGCCGTGCGTCAGGGATCGAGCCCGTCGAGGAGCCGGTCCGCTCCGACGGGAACGGACAGAGCTCGTGTCCCGAGGTCCATGGGGACGTCGGGATGGTCGGGATTGATCCGGACGAGGCGGGCCCGAGGCGTCTGACGCACCAGATTCTCCATGGGCCAGCGGATCACTCCGGGAGTATTGAAACCGGCACCGATTTCGATCACGAGCAAGGTGCTGTCCGTGGGCGCGTCGTCGAGCCACCGGGCCAGCCGCTGCCCTGCGGGCAGATAGGAGTCGTCGACGAACTCCGGACCGACACGGATGTTGGGGAAGACGTCGGCGCCGCAGCGGGGGCAGCGCGGCAGGGCCTGAGGGTCGGTCACCCGGCCGGTGTCCCGGTCGTACGCGGCGAGGACCGCGTCGAGGAAAGGCTTGCTGGGCCAGGTGTCCCGCGTGCACGGGACCGTGCACTGGAGGCGGCCGTAGTCGCCCTGCGGGGTGAAGACCTGGTCCCCCGCGAAGCCGTTGCGGGGGAAGAGGGCGTCGACGTTGGACGTCATCACCCAGTGGTCGCGGTCGCCGACCAGCTCCCTCAGCATGCGGTAGAGGGGGTTAGGTTCGGTGCCGTAGCGGATGTCGTCGATGTGGACGGCCCAGTAGCCCCACATCATGTCCTTCGGCAGGGGCACGCCGAGCAGGTAGCGCGAGCGCAGGCCGAGCCGGTACAGCGCCGGCAGCAGTTCGCGGAAGCGTTCCGTGTCGCCGTAGTCGTAGCCGGCGGCCGCGCTCAGGCCCGCGCCGGCCGCGATCAGGACCCTGTCGGCCTCTTCCAGCCATGCGTGGACGGCCTCGCGTGCCGGTGCGGCCGAGGCGGGAGCGTTGTTCACGCTGCTCACGACGCGCGGTTCCCTTCCGGTGCCACGGACACCTGTTTGACGTACCCGTCGAAAGCCGTGGTCAGTTCCTCGACACGGGTCAGCGGTCCGCCCAGCCGGTGGTGGTGTCCGCCCGCGGTGCCGAGCAGCAGAACCGGGTAAGCTCGCCACGCTCAGCCGGCGGACGGCGCGCAGTGCGGCCTTCACTCGCGCGCGCGTGACGGACGCGGCGTAGGCGAGGGCCACGGCAAGGGGGCTCAGGCCCAGCTCGACGGCGAGCACTCGGCAGGTCGCCGGGTCCGACAAACTCAGGCCGTCCACGAACCAGGCGTGCTGCATCACTTCGAGCGTCCGCAGGGTGTCCGCGCCGGGCTGGGCCGGCAGAGCCTCCAGCCCCGTCGCCGCGTCGGTGGAGTCCATCACCGTGGTGCCGTCGGCGACGGTTCGCCTGTGTCCCGCACCGAAATGGGCACCGGTTCAGTTCCGTGACGCGGACCCACTGGCGCACCAGGTCGGGATCGGCAGAAACTGGCAGCGCACGCGCTCCCGCATACAGTCCGGCCGACAGGACACGCAGATCGACACGGTCCGCATGGGCTTCGACGAAGGCCCGCAGGGTCGGGGCGAAGCCGTGGCACCGAGCGCAGTAGGCGTCGAAGACATACGTCAGCCCGGCCCTCTCCCCCTTCGTGGGCGCCATGTGCCGTCCTTTCCGATTTCCGCCGGGGAGACGTTCCGTTTCCGTAGCGGCACGACCAACGTACGAAGGTTGTCTGCGGAAAACCGGATAAACTTCTGACTGATGATGGCCAAAAACCGACACGGTTCCCCGCGTGAGATCCCGGAGGTCCTGTTCGACGCCCCCGCGGGCACGCCCGCCGGTATCGAGGTCCTGTCGCTGGCGGAGCTACGACGGCGCGTCTGCGAGCACACTCTCGCGCGGCCCCGGCGCCCCGACTTCCATCACCTGCTCACGCTCACCGCAGGCGGCCTCTGGCACGTCGTCGATTTCAACGGCTACGCCCTGCGGCCGGGCTCCTGGCTGTGGGTGCGCCCGGGACAGGTGCATCAGTGGGGCGACCTCGCCAAGGCCGAGGGCACGCTGATCCTCTTCCAGCAGGACGTCCTGGACCCGGCCACGGCTACGGCGGCCCGTATCGACGACCCGCACGCACCGGTCGTCTCCACTCCCGTCGCGGCCGACGCCGAAGCGGTGACCATGGCTGCGGAACACCTGAGCCTTGAGTTCCAAGCGCTCGGGCACCTGCCTCTGGACATACACATGGCGGCCCTGCGCCATCTCCTCGCCGTCCTGCTGCTGCGGATGGCTCATCTCACCGTTCCGGTCGGGAGCCCCGCTCCGGAACCTGACGAGACCTACCTGCGGTTCCGTGACGCGGTGGAACGGCACTTCACCGCCACGCGGCGGGTGGAGGACTACGCTCGCATGCTCGGCTATTCCGGACGCACTCTCGCCCGGGCGACCCTGGCGGGCGCCGGGCTCAGCGCGAAGGAGTTCATCGACCGCCGGGTCGTGCTGGAGGCGAAGCGTCTGCTGGCTCACGGCGACGAGACCGCCGCCCAGATCTCGGACCATCTCGGCTTCGCCACGCCCTCCCAGTTCAGCAAGTACTTCATGCAACGCACAGGCCGTTCCCCGATCGACTTCCGCAAGGAGATCCGGGGGCTGGCTGCGAGTGAGTGACGCAGTACAGGCCGGCGTGCGCGCTGAGCGTTCCCTCCGCGTCAGCCACGCCCGAGCACGGCACGCCGACGCGTGCGACGAGCTGGCTGTCCGCCCAGGAACTCCGCACCAGAAGGCTGCTGTTGCGCTGCTGGGCGATGCCTTCAACCAGCTCAGCCCGGACTTCGGCAAGGGACGCGATGCCTTGGTCATCGGTGTCACGGGCTACCTCCAGCAGTTCCCGAACGCCGCGCTGACCTTCAAGCGGACCGTGCCCGGGGCGACCTCGTAGTCGTGCAGGGCCAGGCGGAACGTCGGCCGAGGACCACGGCACGGTAGCGGTGGACAGCTTCCGCTTCGACCGGCACGGCAGGTTCGTCGAGCACTGGGGACGACCTGCAGGCGGTCACGGAGAAGAGCTGTGTCTGGGGCCGACCGATCAGAAGGGGTAGTGGGCCTGCTGGGTCGCGATCGTCACCCAGCGGGTGCTGGAGAACGCCTCGATGCCCCACCGTCCGCCGAACCGGCCGTATCCGGAGGCCTTCACGCCACCGAAGGGCGCGTGGGGCTCGTCGGCCACGGACTGGTCGTTGATGTGCACGATGCCCGTACGGACACGACGGGCGACGCTCAGCCCGTGGGTGGCGTTCTCGGTGATGATGCCGCAGGACAGACCGTGGTCGGTGTCGTTGGCGACGGCCACGGCGGCGTCGTCGTCGCTGAACGACTCGACGACGCAGACCGGCCCGAAGGCCTCCGCGTAGTACAGGTCCGTGTCCTGGGGAACGTCGGTGAGCACGGTCGCCGCGTGTACCGCGCCCTCTGGCTGCCCGCCGCCCGTCAGCAGGGTGGCGCCCTTGGCGACCGCGTCCTCCACCAGGGCGGCGACGCGCTGTGCGGCGGAGGCGGTGACCAGCGGGCCCACCACGGTGTGCGGGTGGGCGGGGTCCCCGGCCCGGAGGGAGGCGACCTTCGCGGTGAACTTCCGGGTGAACTCCTCGGCCAGCGACTCGTGTACGAGGATGCGGTCGCCGGACATGCAGATCTGCCCGGAGTTCATGAACACGCTGAAGGTGGCGGCGTCGACGGCGTAGTCCACGTCCGCGTCGTCCAGGACGATCACCGCGTTCTTGCCGCCCAGTTCCAGCACGGCCGGCTTGAGGTGCTTCGCGGCGTGGGTGCCGATGATCCGGCCGACGCCGGTGGAGCCTGTGAAGTTCACGGCACGCACCCGGGGATCGGCGATCAGCACCTCGGCGATCTCCGCCGCGTCCTCGCGGGCGTTGGTGACCACGTTGAGCACCCCGTCGGGCAGTCCCGCCTCGCGCAGCACGTCCGCGACGAGCAGTCCGCAGGCGATCGGCGCGTCCTCGCTGGGCTTGACGACGACCGTGTTGCCGGCGGCCAGGGGTGCCGCCACGGCCCGGACGCCGAGGATGACCGGAGCGTTCCACGGCGCGAACGCCGCGACCACGCCCAGCGGTTCGCGTACCGCGAGGCCCAGCGCGCCTTCCTCCTGGGCGCTGAGCACCTCGCCGCGCGGAGCGGTGATCGCGGCGGCCGCCTCCCGCAGGATGTTCGCCGCCAGCGCCACGTTGAAGAACGCCCAGGGCCGGGTACCGCCAGCCTCGTGGGCCATGATCTCGGCCACCTGCTCGGCACGTGCGTCCAGCAGGTCCGCCGCCTTGAGGAAGATCGCGCGACGGGCGAACGGCGCGAGGGCGGCCCAGTCGGCGAACGCCGCGTCGGCGGCGTCCACGGCCCGGGTCACGTCCTGCGGGTCGGCCGCGGCGACGATCGCGTAGACCTCGCCGGTGTAGGGGTCGATGTCCTCGGTGGTACGGCCGGAGAGGGCCGGCACGTCCTTGCCGCCGATGAACAGTTCACGGGTGAGAGACATGAAGGACTTCTTTCGGTACGGGGCAGCCGTGGCGGGCCACGAGGCGTGCGGACTCAGGCGGGCATGCGGACGATCGGCTTGATGACGTCGCCGGAGTACGACGCCTCCAGCGCCTCCTCGATCTGGTCGAAGGCGAACCAGGAGACGAGCCGTTCCATGGGAAAGCGGCCCTGGCGGTACAACTCGATGAGCGCGCCAATGAGTTGGGGACTGCGACCGCCGCCGCCGAGGACGCCGACGATGCGCTTGCCCCACAGGGTGGTGAGGTGGTCGAGGGTGAACTCAGCTCCCGCCGGGGCGCCGCCGATGAGCGCGCAGGTGCCGAGCATGCCGACCGAGTCGGCGGCCTGGCGTACGACGGAGAGGATGCCAGTGCACTCCAGGGCGTTGTCGGCGGGCCCGCCGCAGATGTCCTGCACCGCGGCGACGGGGTCGGTGTCGGCGGCATTCACGGTGTGGGTCGCGCCGAGTTCCGCCGCTAGCTCCAGCCGGGAGGTGTGCCGGTCGACCGCGATGATCGTGGTCGCGCCGCTGTTGCGGGCCGCCATGACGGCGGCCAGCCCCACCGAGCCGGTGCCGTAGATCACGAGACTGGAGCCGATCTGCGGGCGCAGCGTGTTCAGCACGGCGCCCGCGCCGGTGGACAGCCCGCAGGCGAGGGGGCCGAGCAGGTCGAGCGGGACGTCGTGCGGGACCTTCACCAGGCTGTTGGCCCGGGTCAAGGAGTGGGTGGCGAAGGACGACTGGCCGAAGAAGTGTCCGTGTAGCGCGCCTCCGTCCGGGCGGCGCAGGGCCGAGGCCCCGGTCCCCGGTCGGACTCCGCCGGCGACGAGTTCGCCGAGCCGGGCGCAGTAACGGGGCTCACCGGCCAGGCAGTTGCGACACTCGCCGCACCAGGGCCAGCCGATGACGACGTGGTCGCCCTCCCGCACCGATGTGACACCGGGACCGATCGCGGCCACGACGCCGGCGCCTTCGTGACCGAGCACCCCGGGAGCGGGGAAAGGAAGATCACCGTGCCTCGCCAGCCCGTCGGTGTGGCAGATGCCGGTGGCTGAGATCCGCACGAGGACCTCGCCCGCTTCCGGCTCGTCCAGCTCGACGTCCTGGAGCTGGAACGGGCCGTCCTGCTTGTCGAACACGGCGGCCTGTATACGCATGACGGCCTCCCGAACACAGGAACAACTCTGTTCGCTTGGTGAAGTGAAGTTCACGGACTGTTTGGCGGCGTGAGTCTGCGCCCGTCCGGGAGTCGGTGTCAACGAATTGAGTCCCTACCGTTCCGTATACAGGGACTAGTGTTTGAATTATTCAAACAACATCGCGGAGACGGTTTCGGATCAGGTCTGCGGCCGATGACCGAGCCGGGTGGAGATCTCCGCCGTAGCGCGCCGCAGGGGGGCTTCGAGGCGCGACATGACGGACTCCACCGACGCGTTCCACACCGTGAGGTGCACCGCGACGTTGACCGCGGCTACGACGGCGCCGGACCGGTCCCGCACCGGCGCGGCCAACGACCGCAGCCCGGGTGCGAGTTCCTCGTCATTGAGCGCGAGCCCGGAACGCCGGACCCGTGCCAGCGCCACCATGAGCTGCTCCCGCGCAGTGATCGTCTTCGGCCCCCGCCGGGCGAGATCCGTGCGATCGACCAGGTCACGCAGCACGGCCGGCTCCTGGTACGCCAGCAAGACCTTGCCCATCGAGGTGCAGTAGGCCGGAAGGCGGGAGCCGACGTGCAGGTGGAGACCCATGGCGAAGGTGCTCGCACGACCGCTGCGCCGCCGGTCGACGTACACGATGTCCGGGCCGTCAAGCACGGCCATGCTCACGGTGTAACCGGTCTCGTCCGACAAGGCCTGCAGGAACGGCCCGGCGACGCGGGTGATCTCCATGGAGTTGATCGCCGCGAATCCGAGGTCGACGACCCTGGGCCCGAGGGAGTACTTCCGCGAGTCCGGATCCTGTTGCAGATAACCGAGTTTGGCGAGTGTCGCCACATACCGGTAGGTGGTGCTGCGGTTGAGGCCGACCACGCGCCCCAGCTCGGAGATCCCCAGGACAGGGCGGTTCTCGCTGAACGACGAGAGGATCAGCAGTCCGCGTTCCAGGGACTGGGAGAACCCTGCGGCGGCCGCCTTCGGCGGCGTCTCGTCCTCGGCGGTGCCGACCACAAGGGGGCTCGTGGGCTCGTCGGATGCCGACGGCGGTGTCCGGGAGGTCATGCCGCATGGTAACGCCGTTTGTTTCATCTATTAGAACGCCACGTTGACTTCCGTGACAGCCGCTCCTACGTTCCCCCCACCTTTGGTTCACCAGGAGGGCAAACATGCCTGAGTCTCCTATGTCCGAACCGTCTCCCGAACCCAGCAGACGCCAGATTCTGCGTACGGCGGGACTCGGTATATCCGGACTCGCCCTGGCAAGTCCGCTGGTCGCCGCCTGCAAGGTCGGCAGTGGCGACAGCGGCGGCAGTAGTGGATCGACCACCCTGAAAATCGGGTTCGTCAGCCCGCGCACCGGCCCCGCGGCCGGATTCGGCGAGCCGGACGCCTACGTCCTCGGCCTCGCCCGCAAAGCCTTCGCCGAAGGCCTGACCATCGGCGGCAAGAAGTATCAGGTCAAGATCATCGACAAGGACGGCCAGTCCAACCCGCAGCGCGGATCCCAGGTGGCCAACGACCTGATCAACGCCGAGGGCGTCGACTTGATGCTCACCACGTCGACGCCGGAGACGGTCAACCCCGTCTCCGACGCGTGCGAGGCCGCCGGTGTCCCGTGCATCTCCACCGTCGTGCCCTGGGAGGCCTGGTACTTCGGCCGGGGGGCGAAGCCCACCCAGAAGCAGGCCTTCCAGTACACCTTCCACTTCTGCTTCGGCGTCGAGCAGTTCCACCAGGCCTACACCAGCCTGTGGACGCAGGTGAAGACGGACCGGAAGGTCGGCGTCATGTGGCCCAACGACTCCGACGGCAACGCCATCCGGCACGCGCTCGGGCCCCTGCTGGAGAAGGCCGGCTACGACATCGTCGATCCCGGCGCCTACACCGACGGCACCAACGACTACTCGTCGCAGATCGCCCGGTTCAAGTCCGAGAACTGCGAGATCTTCAACACCTTCCCCATCCCCTCCGACTTCGCCACCTTCTGGCGGCAGGCCGCGCAGCAGGGCTACAAGCCCAAGATCGTGCAGGTCGCCAAGACGGGCCTGTTCCCCTCGCAGGTCGAGGCCCTCGGCTCCATAGGCGTCGGCATCGCAGGCGGCGCCTACTGGACCCCGACCTTCCCCTACAGTTCCTCGCTCACCAGCGTCTCCTCCGCGGACCTGGCCGACGGCTACCAGAAGTCGTCCGGCAAGCAGTGGACCCAGCAACTCGGCGCCAGCCTCGCCCTGTTCGACGCGGGCGCGGCCGCGCTCCGGGCTGCCTCCGACCCCAAGGACAAGAAGGCCGTCGCCAAGGCGATCGCCGTACTCGACGTGCAGACCCCGGTCGGCAGGCTCCAGTGGGGCAAGGGCCCCAACGCCAACGTCGTGGCCACCCCCATCCTCGGCGGACAGTGGGTGCGGGCCGC
>NZ_JBMNDR010000146.1:0-4420 GCF_052543235.1 Streptomyces sp. SAS_272
CCACCACCGCCCGCGGACCGTTCACCGCAGCGACCGACACCTGCGCCCCACGGCCCTCCAACAGCGGCACCACCTCGTCCTCGGACGCCTGGAGGGCGAACATCGCACCGCCTGACGGCAACGCCTGCATCAACCGACCCCGCGCCACCACCAGCGCACACGCATCCTCCAGCGAGAACACACCCGCCACATGCGCAGCAGCGATCTCACCCACCGAATGACCCATCAGGAAGTCCGGACGCACCCCGAACGACTCCACCAGACGGAACAACGCCACCTCAACCGCGAACAACGCAGGCTGCGCCCACTCCGTACGCTCCAGCAGCGATGTGTCCTCGCCGAAGATCACATCCCGCAACCCACCCCCCACCTGCACGCACACCGCGTCGAACGCCTCCGCGAACACCGGAAACGCCTCATACAACCCACGCCCCATCCCCACCCGCTGCGCACCCTGACCCGCGAACAAGAACGCCGTCCGACCACCCCGGGCCGTCCCGAGCGCGGTGCGCGCGTCGGGCTCGCCCGTGGCCAGCGCGGAGAGCCCGGCGAGGAGTTCGGCGCGGTCGTGGCCCTGGATCACGGCGCGGGCCTCGAAGGCGGTGCGGGTGGTGGCCAGGGAGGCCGCCAGGTCGTAGAGATCGGTGTCCGGGCGCTCGGTCAGGTGGGCGGCGAGGCGGCCGGCCTGGCCGCGCAGCGCGGTCTCGTCGCGGGCGGAGAGGAGCCACGGCAGGACCGGGAGGGCGGAACGGGGTTCCTGTTCCGGGGCGGTCTCGTCCGCGGAGGCTTCGGGGGCCTGCTCGATGACGACGTGGGCGTTGGTGCCGGAGACGCCGAACGCCGAGACTCCGACGCGGTGCGGGTGCTCGACGCGCGGCCAGTCGACGGGCCCGGTGAGCAACCGGACATGACCGGCGCTCCAGTCGACGTGTCGCGAGGGGCGATCGGCGTGCAGGGTGGGCGGCAGGACGCCGTGCCGTAGCGCGAGGACGGACTTGATGACGCCGACGACGCCTGCGGCGGCCTGGGTGTGGCCGATGTTGGATTTCGCCGAGCCGAGCCACAGCGGCCGGTCGGCGGTACGACCCTGGCCGTAGGTGGCGAGAAGCGCCTGGGCCTCGATGGGGTCGCCGAGCGAGGTGCCCGTGCCGTGGGCCTCGACGGCGTCGATCTCGGACGCGGGCAGGCCGGCGTTGGCGAGCGCCGCGAGGATGACGCGCTGCTGGGCCAGGCCGTTGGGTGCGGTCAGCCCGTTGGAGGCGCCGTCCTGGTTGACCGCGCTGCCGCGCAGCACCGCCAGCACCTGATGGCCGTTGCGGCGGGCGTCGGAGAGCCGTTCGACGACGATCGTTCCGGCGCCCTCGGCCCAGCCCGTCCCGTCCGCGTCGTCGGAGAAGGCCTTGCAGCGGCCGTCGCCGGCCAGGCCGCCCTGCTGCTCGAACTCGATGAAGGCGCCGGGGCTGGACATGACGGTGACACCGCCGACGACGGCGAGAGAGCACTCGCCGGAGCGCAGCGACTGGGCGGCCAGGTGCAGGGCGACGAGGGAGGAGGAGCAGGCGGTGTCGACGGTGACGGCCGGGCCCTCGAGCCCCAGGGTGTACGCGACGCGGCCGGAGAGGACCGACATGGAGTTGCCGGTGAGCAGATGGCCCCGGACGTCATCGGGGACCTCGCGCAGCCCGGAGGTGTAGCCCTGGTCGCTGCACCCGACGAACACACCCGAGCGGCTGCCCCGCAATGTGGCGGGATCGATGCCGGCGCGCTCGAAGGCCTCCCAGACCACTTCGAGCAGCAGACGCTGCTGCGGGTCCATCGCGAGCGCCTCGCGCGGGGAGATGCCGAAGAAGGCGGGGTCGAACCGGTCGGCGTCGTCGAGGAAACCGCCACGGCGACGCTCGGCGGCGCCGTTGTCCGGCCCGGGCGCGGTGGACCAGCCCCGGTCGGCGGGCCAGTCGGTCACCGCGTCGGTCCCGTCGACCAGCAGGTCCCAGAAGTCGTCGGGTGTGCGGACGCCGCCGGGCAGGCGGCAGCTCATGCCGACGACGGCGACGGGCTCCTGCTCGCGGGCCTCCAGCTGCCGTAGCCGGCGGCGGGTGTTGTGGAGATCGACGGTGACCCGCTTGAGGTAGTCCCGAAGCTGCGCTTCATTCGTCATGGACTGCCCCCATGCTGATCGGTTCTGTGACGGAACGTGTCCCCGCGCGTGGTCGGCGGGCCCTGTGGGCGTCCGACTGCTGGTGTGCTCCTCGAGCGGTGGGGACAGCATGACCCGGGCCGGGAGCCTTTCTCGGCACCCGGCCGGGTTCTCTGGGGAAACCCTTGAAAATCATGCGCCCGCCGCCATTCACGCAGGCCGGAGCAATGGCCGGTCGGACGGCCCGGATCTGCCAAGGCCCCGAACGGCCTTTTCTTGCACGGGAGTTCGGGTCCCTGGCTGCTCAGGCGTACGGCGGCGGGGCGCCCCGGGTGAGGACGGTGCACAGGACCGCGAAGGCGTCCTGAAGCGCCGTCAGTGCGTCGGGGATGCGCCAGGCGGCGCGGTCGCGGGGGCCGACGGCGTTGGAGACGGTGCGCAGTTCCAGCAGCGGGACGCCGTGGACGGTGGCGGCCTCGGCGACGCCGAAGCCCTCCATCGCCTCGGCCGCGGCTCCGTGGCGTTGCCGTAGGCGCTGGGCGCGTTCCGCGGTGCCGGTGACGGTGGAGACGGTCAGGACGGGGGCGTGGACGGCGCCGAGGACTCCGGCGACGGCGGCGGAGAGACGGGGTGCGCAGGCGTGCTCGGAGGCGCCGAAGCCGAGGCGGTCGATGGAGAGGAATCCGTCGGCGGTCTCGCAGCCGAGGTCGGCGGCGATGACACGGTCGGCGACGACGACGGAACCGACGTCGGCGACCGGCGCGAAGCCCCCCGCGATGCCCGTCGAGACGACCAGGTGGTACCGGTCGCCCCGGACGGCCGCCGCGGTGAGCGCCGCGTCGGTCGCCGCGGCCGCGGCGGCGGGTCCCACTCCCCCCGCCAACAGGTCGGCGACGAGCTGCCGGTGAGGGACGGGACCCTGCCCCGCGTCCGTGCGGTCGGCCCGAACGGACGCGGCGTCCCCGGTGCAGTTGATCCGGAGCGTCTCGCGGCCGGGCAGGGCGCCGCACTCGACCGCCGCGGCAGGGCCCAGGCCTCGCGCGACGGCGTCGCGTTCGGCTCGGACCGCGGTGACGACGAGGAGGCGTACGGCGGTCATGACGAGAGCTGGACGTGCCCGTGATCGCCTATGACGAGGCGGTGGGTGGCAGGCAGTCCGGGGGCGACGGCGACTTTGACGTTGCGGCCGACGAGGGAGGCTGCAACCCGCCGGATCCGGTCGAAGGACGACTCCCGCAGCACGATCGAGTACTCGATCTCGCTGTGGGAGATACGGCAGTTCTCCGCGACCGACGTGGAGGGGCCGACGTACGAGTCGCTGACGACGCTGCCGGCGCCGATGATCACGGGGCCGACGATGCGGGAGCGCCGGACTTCGGCGCCCGCCTCGATCCGGACCCGCCCGATGATCTCGCTCTCGTCGTCGACGTAGCCGTTGACGCAGGGCTGGAGGCGTTCGAGGAGGGTGCGGTTGACCTCCAGCATGTCGGTGACGTTGCCGGTGTCCTTCCAGTATCCGGTGATGACCGTGGAGCGGACCTCCATCCCCTGGTCGATCATCCACTGCAGCGCGTCGGTGATCTCCAGCTCGCCGCGGGGGGACGGCTGGACGGCCCGCACCGCTTCGTGGACGGCCGCCGTGAAGAGGTACACGCCGGCGACGGCCAGGTCGCTGCGCGGCTTGCGCGGTTTCTCCTCGAGCACGAGGACGTTGCCGTTGTCGTCGGTGACCGCCACGCCGAAGGCCGTGGGGTTGCTCACCCGGGTGAGCAGCACCTGGGCGTCGCGTGGGTCCTTGCGGAACTCCTCGACGACGTCGGTGATGCCGTCGAGCACGAAGTTGTCACCGAGGTACATGACGAAGTCGTCGTCGCCCAGGAAGGATTCGGCGATGAGCACGGCGTGGGCGAGCCCCAGGGGTTCGCTCTGCGGGATGTAGGTGACGGTCAGGCCGAAGGCGGAGCCGTCACCGACGGCTGCCTCGATTTCCGGGGCGGTGCTGCCGACGATGACGCCGACGTCGGTGATGCCCGCGGCGGCGATGGATTCGAGACCGTAGAAGAGGATCGGTTTGTTGGCGACCGGGACCAATTGCTTGCTGGACGTGTGGGTGATCGGTCGCAGTCGTGAACCTGATCCCCCCGCGAGCACGAGAGCCTTCACTGTTCCATCCAGGTGACGGGTGAGACGTGGTGGGTGAGACGTTGTCGGTGAGACGTTGTGGGTGGGTGGGGAGGTGATGGGTGAGCGGGGGCGGCCGTTCCGGCCCGGACGCCGTGTCCG
>NZ_JBMNDR010000146.1:4430-12638 GCF_052543235.1 Streptomyces sp. SAS_272
CCGGGCCGGACCGAGGCCGGTCGGCTCAGACCTCGTCGAGGTCGCCCTCGAGGAAGGCGCGCAGTTCGTCGTCGGAGACCTCGTCGGCGGCCGGCACCGGCGCCGAAGGCGCGGAGCCGACGGCGGCCCCGGCCGCCGGGTCGTCGTCGAGCCGGGCGAGCAGAGCGCTGAGCCTGCTGCGCAGCCGCTCCTGGACGGCCGTGTCCAGGACCGACGCGGTGAACTGGGCTTCCAGGGCGTCGAGACGGTCGAGGACCGGGGACGTGGCCGGCTGCGCCTCGTGGGTGACGCGTTCCAGGAGGTGCGCGGCGAGCCGTTCCGGCGTCGGGTAGTCGAACATGAGGGTCGCGGGCAGCCGTGCTCCTGCGAGGGCGCCGATGCGGTTGCGCAGTTCGACGGCGGTCAGCGAGTTGAACCCGCTGTCCAGGAAGCCTCCTTCGGGGTCGATGGAGTCGGGGCTGTCGTGCCCGATGACCAGGGCCGCCTGAGCGAGTACCGCGTCCAGGACGACGGCGTGCCGGGCGTCCGGGGCGAGCCCGGCGAGACGGTTGCGCAGCTCGCCCTCCGCGGGCGCCGCCGACGCGGTGGTGGCCGGTGCGGCCCGGTGCCGGGTGCGGGCCGGGACGAGGTCGCGCACCAGGTCCGGCACCGACCCGTCGGAGGCCCGTAGCGCGGCCGGGTCGAGGTCGAGGGGCGCGAAGTACGGATCACGGGAGCGCAGCGCCGCGTCGAGCAGGGCGAGCGCGTGAGCGGTCTCCATGGGCCGCAGTCCGCTGCGGGCGATGCGGCGCATGTCCGCTTCGTCGAGCTTGCCGGTCATGCCGCTGCGTTCGGCCCACAGACCCCAGGCGAGGGACTGGACGCGGCGTCCGCCGGCGGCGCGGCGTGCGGCGAAGGCGTCGAGGAAGGCGTTGGCGGCCGAGTAGTTGCCCTGCCCGACGCCGCCGAGGGTGCCGGCGATCGAGGAGAACAGAACGAGCGCGGCATCGGTGTCGCGGGTGAGTTCCTCCAGCAGGACGGTCGCGTCGGCCTTGGCCCGCAGCACCGTGTCGACGCGCTCGGGAGTGAGCGACTGCACGATGCCGTCGTCGAGGACGCCCGCGGTGTGGACGACGGCGCGGAGCGGCCGGTCCACGGGGATGTCGCCGAGCAGGGCGGTCAGGGCGTCGCGGTCGGCGACGTCGCAGGCGGCGACGGTGACGTGTGCCCCGTGGCCGCTGAGCTCCTCGTGGAGTGCGGTCATGCCCTCGGCCGCCGGGCCGCGCCGTCCGGCCAGCACCAGGGAGCGCACGCCGTGGGCGGTGACCAGGTGGCGGGCGATCTCCCGTCCCAGGACGCCGCCGGCCCCGGTGACCAGGACGGTGCCGTCCGCGAACGCCCCGTCCGTCGTCTCGGCGGGCGGCCCCGCCTGGGTGAGCCGGGGTGTGAACGCGGAGCCCTCGCGCAGGGCGATCTCGCTCTCGTCCGAGGCCAGCGCGGCCGGCAGCTGTGCCAGGGAGGCCGCACTGCCGTCGTGGTCGACCAGGGCGAAGCGGCCCGGGTTCTCGGCGCGCGCCGCACGGACCAGCCCCCAGACGGCCGCCTGGGCCGGATCGGTGCGGGGTGCGTCCTCGGATCCGGTGGTGACGGCGTTCCGGGTCAGCACCACCAGCCGGGAGGCCGCCAGGCCGTCCTGCGCCAGCCAGTCGGTGAGCAGGCTCAGCGCGTGGGCGGTGGCACGCCGCGTGGCAGCGGTGACGTCGCCGTCCGCCTCGGACCGGGTGTCGGGCATCGCCGCCAGGACCGTCGCGGGCACGGCGGCGCCCGTGGCCGCGTACAGCGCGGCGGGGTCCGTGTGCCGGACGGCGGTGCCGAACGCCGGTGCGGCGGACGGCGGCACGTCGCCGACGAGATGCGGCGTGGCGACGGGCGCCGTGCCGATGCCGACGGGCGTCCAGCGGATCCGGTGCAGTGCGCCGCGCCCCGGAGCGGACGGCAGGGCGCTGGTGTCCACGGGGCGCAGGGTGAGCCCGTCGATGTCGGCGACCCGGCGTCCCTCGCCGTCGAGGATGCCCACCCGGTAGGTGTGGTCGCCGACGGGGGTGAGACGTACGCGCAGCGCGGTGGCGCCGGCGGAGTGCGGGACGACGTCGGAGAAGGCGAACGGCAGGACGGTGCCGGCGCCTGCGGCGGGGGCCAGGGCCACCGTGTGCAGGGCGGCGTCCAGCAGGGCCGGGTGGACGCGGAACCGGGCGGCGCCCTGCAGGTGTTCGCCTTCCTCGGGGGCGATCTCGGCGTACACGTCGTCGCCGTCGCGCCAGGCCGCGCGCAGTCCGCGGAACGCGGGGCCGTAGGCGAAGCCGCCGGCGGCGATGCGGTCGTACAGGCCGCTGACGTCCACCGCGGTGGCGGACGCCGGCGGCCAGGCGGCCGGCAGAGGTGCGGGAGCGGAGGCCGACGGCGTGTCGGTGAGGGTGCCGTCGGCGTGCCGCGTCCAGGCGGTGCCGGTGGCGGGCCGGGAGTGCACCGAGAGGGCGCGGTCGCCGTTGCCGTCGGGCGCCGCGACGGACACCTGGAGCTGGACGCTGCCGTTCTCAGGGAGCACGAGCGGCGTCTGGAGGGTGAGGTCACCGATCCGGGCGGCCCCGACGTGTCCGCACGCCTCCATGGCGAGGTCGAGGAACGCGGTGCCGGGGAAGAGGATGCGGCCGTCCAGGGCGTGGTCGGCGAGCCAGGGCCTGTCGTTCACGGAGACGGTTCCCGTCAGCACGACGCCGGAGCTGTCGGCGAGGGCGACAGCGGCGGTGAGCAGCTGGTGGCGTACGGGGTCCAGGTCCGTGCGGGTGCTGTCGGAGCCGGTCGCCTCGAGCCAGTAGCGGCGCCGCTGGAAGGGGTAGGTGGGCAGGTCGGTGCGGACGGCTCCGGAGGGGGTGAACCAGTTGTCCCAGTCCACGCGGTGGCCGTGGGTGTGCAGCCGGGCGAGGGCGGAGGTCAGCGAGGCGTCTTCCTCCTCGTCGCGCCGCAGCGTCGGCACGAGGGTGGCGACGCCGTCGACGCAGTCTCCGGCGAGCGCGGTCAGCACGCCGCCCGGGCCGATCTCGACGTAGGTGGTGACGCCCTGTTCCTCCAGTGTGCGCATGCCGTCGTGGAAACGGACGGCGTCACGCACCTGGCTGACCCAATAGGCGCCGTCCATCGGCTCGTCGGCGGTGACGGGACGTCCGGTGACCGTGGAGACCACGGACAGGGCGGGGGCGGCGTGGTCGACGAGCGCCGTGTGGGCGGCGAACTCGTCGAGCATGTCGTCCATGTGGTGGGAGTGGAAAGCGTGACCGACCTGGAGGCGGTGTGTCTTGCGGCCCTGGCCGGCCAGTTCGGCCGCCACGGCGGTGACGGCTTCCTCGTCGCCGGACAGGACGGTGGCGAGCGGGCTGTTGACCGCCGCGACGGACACCCGGCCCGCGTGGGCGGCGAGCAGCGGTGTCACCTCCTCCTCACCGGCCTGTACGGAGATCATGACGCCGCCCGTCGGCAGGTTCCCCATGAGTCTTCCGCGCACGGCGACGAGCCGGCACGCGTCCTCCAGGGTGAGAACCCCCGCGACGTGGGCTGCGGCGATCTCGCCGACCGAGTGGCCGAGCACCGCGTCGGGCCGTACGCCCAGGCTCTCCAGCAGGCGGTACAGGGCGACCTGGACGGCGAAGAGTCCGGCCTGGGTATAGGCGGTGCGGTCGAGGAATGCCGCCTCGGGGCTGCCCGGTTCGGCGAACAGGACGTCACGCAGAGGCAGTTCGAGGTCGGCGTCGAGGTGGGCGCAGGCCTCGTCGAGGGCGTCGGCGAAGATCTCGTGCCGCTGGTACAGGACCCGTCCGGTGGCAGCCTGCTGACTGCCCTGTCCGGAGAAGAGGAAGGCCACCTTGCCCCCGCGGGCCCGGCCGGTGGTGAGCAGCGGGTGCTCCCGGCCCTCGGCGAGAGAGGTGAGCGCGTCGGTGAGTGAGGCGGTGTCGCCGGTGGCGACGGCCGCGCGGTCGGCGTGGTGGGCGCGTGTGGTGGCCAGGGAGAGCGCCAGGTCGGCCGGAGCGCTGTCCGGACGGGCGGCGATGTGGGCGAGGAGGCGGCGGGCCTGGGCGCGCAGGGCGGCGTCGCCACGGGCCGACAGCAGCCACGGCAGGGTGCGGGAGGCGCCGTCGGCCGGACGGGACTCCACGGGGGCGGGTGTCTCGGGTTCCTGGATGATCACGTGTGCGTTGGTGCCGGAGACGCCGAACGACGAGACACCCGCGCGACGCGGGGTGTCGCCGGGGGTCCAGCCGCGCTCTTCCTGCAGCAGGCGCACGGCGCCGGACGACCAGTCGATGTGCGGGGAGGGCTGTTCGGCGTGCAGGGTGCGCGGCAGGACGCGGTGACGCATCGCCATCACCATCTTGATGATGCCCGCGACGCCGGAAGCGGCCTGTGTGTGACCGATGTTGGACTTCAGCGCCCCGAGCCACAGCGGCCGCTCCGCAGGCCGGTCCTGACCGTAGACGGCCATCAGCGCCTGCGCCTCGATGGGGTCGCCGAGGGTCGTTCCGGTGCCGTGCGCCTCGACGGCGTCGACGTCCAGCGGGGAGAGCCCGGCGGACGCCAGCGCCTGACGGATGACCCTCTGCTGGGCGGGTCCGCTGGGCGCGGTGAGTCCGTTGGAGGCGCCGTCCTGGTTGACGGCGGTGCCGGCGACGGTGGCGAGCACGGGGTGGCCGTTGCGACGGGCGTCCGACAGACGCTCCAGCAGGAGCAGGCCGACGCCTTCGGCCCAGCCCGCGCCGTCGGCCTCGGCGGCGAACGGCTTGCAGCGGCCGTCCGGCGAGAGGGCGCGCTGCCTGCTGAACTCGACGAAGGTGTCCGGCGTGGACATCACGGTGACGCCGCCGGCCAGGGCGAGTTCGCACTCCCCGGACCGCAGGGCCTGTACCGCCAGGTGCAGGGCGACCAGGGAGGACGAGCAGGCGGTGTCGACGGTGACGGCCGGTCCTTCCAGACCGAAGGTGTAGGCGATGCGTCCCGAGGCGACGCTGCCGGCGCTGCCTGTGGCGAGGTAGCCCTCCAGCTCCTCGGGGGCCTTGCGGGCACGGCTGCCGTAGTCGTTGTAGTTGGATCCGACGAAGACGCCCGCGCGGGCGCCGCGGATGCGGTCCGGATCGATCCCGGCGCGTTCGAACGCCTCCCAGGACGTCTCCAGCAGCAGCCGGTGCTGCGGGTCGACGGCCACGGCCTCGCGGGGCGCGATCCCGAAGAACGCGGGGTCGAAGCGGTCGGCGTCGTGGAGGAAGCCGCCGTGCCGGGCGTACGAGTGGCCGATGCGGTCGGGGTCGGGATCGTAGAGGCTCTCGACGTCCCAGCCGCGGTCGGCGGGGAAGGGTGTGATGGCGTCGGCGCCGGCGGCGACCAGTTGCCACAGATCCTCGGGCGAGGCGACACCGCCGGGGAAGCGGCAGCCCATGGAGACGATGACGACCGGGTCGTCGTCGACCGCCGCCGTCGGCAGTTCGAGCAGCGGCTCGGCGGCCGCCGCCGTGCCGAAGAGTTCTCCGTCCAGGTAGGCGGCCAGGGCTCCTGCGGAGGGGTGGTCGAAGGCGAGCGTGACCGGCAGACGCAGACCGGTGGCCTCCACGAACCGGTTGCGCAGTTCGACGGCGGTGAGGGAGTCGAAGCCGACGTCCCTGAAGGCACACCCGTCGGGGACCGCGCCGGGATCCGCATGGCCGAGAACGGCGGAGGCCTGGGCGCGGACCTCGGTGACCAGCGCGGCACGGCGTTCCGCCGGGGCCAGGCCCGCGAGGCGCTGGACGAGCGGCGGTCCGTCGACGGAGTCGGCCTTCTTCTCGCCGCTCTCCGTGGAGAGCGGCGCCCGTGCCTCGGGGAGCTCGCGCAGCGCGGCGAACGCACGGGCGGTGATCAGCTTCCAGTCGACGTCGGCGACGATCAGGAACTCCTCGTCCTGCTCCAGCGCCTTCTGCAGGGAGGCGATGGCCAGTTCGGGGTCCATCGGGGGCACGCCGTCCCGGCGCAGCCGCTCGGCGACCTCCTCCCCGACCATGCCGCCGCCCGCCCAGGTTCCCCAGCCGATGGAGGTGGCGGGCAGTCCCTCCGCCCTGCGGCCGGCGGCCAGGGCGTCGAGGAAGGCGTTGGCCGCGGCGTAGCTGCCCTGTCCGGGACCGCCGAGGGTGCCTGCCATCGACGAGAACAGCACGAACGCGTCGAGGTCGAGATGGCGGGTGGCGGCGTCGAGGGCGAGCGCCGCATCGGCCTTGGGCCGCAGGACGTCATGGGCGCGCTGCGGGGTGAGCGCGTCGATGAGGCCGTCGTCGATGATGCCGGCGGTGTGCACCACTGCCGTGAGGGTGCCGCCGCCGGGCAGGTCGTCGACGAGGCGCCGCACGGCGTCGGCGTCGGAGACGTCGCAGGCGACGACGGTGGCCGGTGTGCCCGACTCGGCGAGCTCGGCGACGAGTTCGCCGGCGCCCGGCGCGTCGGGGCCGCGCCGGGAGGCGAGCACGAGGTGTTCGGCGCCGCCGCGTGCGAGCCAGCGGGCGACGTGCCGGCCGAGCCCGCCGGTGCCGCCCGTCACCAGGACGGTGCCGGACGGCTGCCAACTGCCCTCCGGCCGCGGCCCGTCACCGGCGCGCACCAGCCGCCGGGCGAAGAGTCCGGAAGCGCGCACTGCGAGGTGGTCCTCTTCGAGCGTCCCGGACAACGCGCCGATCAGCCGTCGCGCCGCACGCTCGTCGAGCGTGCCGGGCAGGTCGACGAGCCCGCCCCAGCGCTGCGGGTACTCCAGGGCGGCGATGCGGCCGAGACCCCAGGTCATCGCCTGCAGAGGGCTGGTCAGCCGGTCGCTGCGGCGCACGGAGACCGCGCCGCGCGTGGCGCACCACACCGGGGCGTCCAGGCGGGCGTCCCCGAGCACCTGAAGCAGAGTCGTGGTCAGGACCAGGCCGGTGGGCAGCACGCCCTCGGCCGACCAGGGGGACTCGTCCAGCGCGAGCAGCGACAGCACGCCACCGACCTCGACGCCGTCGGCCAGGGCGCGCACGAGGTCGGCCATGCGCTCACGTTCGGCTTCCGGGCCGCCCACGACGAGCACGCGGGTCCCGGCAGACCTGTCGCCGACCGCGGCGCGCACATCCCTGACGAGGGGGTCGTCCTCGTATCCGGCCGGTACGACGAGCAGCCACGTGTTCACCAGCTCGTGGGTGCGTGCGGGCTGTTCGGTGCGGGGCCGCCATGCGACCCGGTATCGCCAGCCGTCGAGAGTGGAGTGGTTGAGCCGGTCTCGCCGCCAGGACGACAGGGCGGGCACCACCTCGGCGAGTGAGCGCACGTCCTCGAGTCCGAGGCTGTCCGCCAGGGAATCGAGGTCGTGGCTGTCCACGCTGGCCCAGAACCCGTCGTCGAGGAGGTTCACCCCACCGGACGTCCCGCCGTCGGCACCGGTCTGCGGGACGGCCGGCTCCAGCCAGTAGCGGCTGCGCTGGAACGCATACGTCGGCAACTCCACCCGAGAAGGCGTCAACCCCGCGAACACCGGACCCCAATCGACCGCCACACCCCCCGCCCACGCCTCACCCAGAGACAGGTAGAACCGCCCCAGACCACCCTCACCCCGACGCAACGAACCCACCACCACCGCATCCCCGCCCACAGCCTCGACCGTCTCACCGATCGGCACCGCCAACACCGGATGCGGACTCATCTCCAAAAACGCCCCGAACCCCTCCCCCACCAAACGCCGCACCACCGGCTCCAACAACACCGACTGCCGCAGATTCCTGAACCAATACCCCCCGTCCGTCACCGCACCCTCCACCCACTCACCCGTCACCGTCGACAAAAACGGCACCGACGGCGCCAACGCCTCCACCGAACCCAACGCCACCCCCAACTCCTCCTCCAACACATCCACATGCACCGAATGCGACGCATAATCCACATCAATACGACGCACCCTCACCCCCGACCCCTCAGCGAACTCCACCAACTCGTCCAACACACCCACATCACCCGACACCACCGTCGACGACGGACCGTTCACCGCCGCCACCGACACCCGACCACCAAAACGACCCACCAACTCACCCACACCCTCAACAGGCAGACCCACCGACACCATCCCCCCACCACCCGCCAACGCCACCAACGCCCGCGACCGCAACGCCACCACCCGCGCACCGTCCACCACACTCAACG
>NZ_JBMNDR010000147.1:0-1952 GCF_052543235.1 Streptomyces sp. SAS_272
CACCACCCCCCAGGTCATCCGATCGACAGAGGGGACACAGTCATACCGGGCCCGGAGGCCAGCGGCCCCATTGCAGGACCGCGAACAACATAACGGGGGCGTCCCTTCGGCGACAGGCCGCTTCGGCGGCGCACGCCAGGACGTCGAGGGGGCGGGTCGCAGGCCGGGCGGGAGCTGCGCTGAACAGCATCCGAGAGGGACGGGTGTCTTCCGCTCCGGTGGGTGGGGAAGACTGCGGTCATGGGGGACTTACTGAGCAACGGCCCGGACCGACCGCCCTGGAGGCCGTCGCGCCGGCTGATCGCCGCGGCCGCGGCCGTGGTGTCGTCCGCCGCGGTCGTCATCGGGATCGTGGCTCTGAACGGACCCGACGATCAGCGCCCACGGGCACCCGAGAGCCCGTCGGCGGCGGCGTCCTCGGCGTCCTCCGGGGCCGCGTTTCCCCCTGGCCCGGACGCGCCTGTCACCGCGGGACAGACGCCCGGCCTGGTGATCGCCGGACTGCCGCTGCCTCGGGGCGGGACGTCGATCAGGCGTGACCGCGCAGCCGGCACAGGACCGTTGACCGTGGTCCTGCGGCGCACGGACGGAAGCGGGGCACTGGGACGGCACGGCGCGGTGGTCACCTTTCCCGTGGCGGCACCGTCAGGGGGTCGTCCGATCCGGGTCGGCGGCGTGTCCGGGAGGGCCCTGGCCCGGGAGGTCGTCTGGCCGGTCGAAGGCTCGTACGCCCGGGTCCGGGGTGATCTGCCGCAGTCGGAGCTGATCGCCGTCGCGGCGGCCACCCGTGTCGCCTCCGGCCGTCCCCGCGTCGAAGTCCCGCGCGGACTGTCCGTGGCGGCCACGGGCGCCCTGTGGCCTGCCCAGCTGAACGAGACCCGTTACGGCTCCCGCGCGACAGGGGAGGTCGACGAGCTCTCGGGCGGCCTGACCTTCACCGGCGTGGCCCGAGGCGGTGGCTTCGAAGACGCGCTGTACGCCACCGGCGCCCAGCCGGCGGGGACCGTGCACGGCAGGCCCGCGGTCGTCACCTCGGCGTTCGGCGGCAACGGCGCACTGGCCTGGGAACCGGCGCCCGGCGTCGTCGCGTACGTGGGCTACAGCGGTGCGGCGCTCGACCGGGGCGCGGTCGACGCCCTGCGCCGGCTGGCCTCGCGGACCCGTCTGCTGAGTCCCGCGCAGTGGCGGGCCACCGGTCCTTCGACGAGCGACCAGACCAATGATCTCGGCCTGCCCGACTGAGACCGGGCGGCCCCGCGTCCCGCCCGACGTCTCGCGGACGGACGGCGGATTCCGCCCGGTGCGCCGGGGGCGGTGCGGGTTGCTCGCGTGGACTCGGCTCGACCGACGCGGTCCGCTTCGCCTGCGGTCTCCGGCGAACGGCTCCGCCGGCGTCAGCAGCCGTCCTGCCGCGCGTGGCTCAGCTTCCCCCCTGCGCGGCCAGTCGGGCGGCGCACAGGCTCAGGTGGTGCCGTTCCGGGAGGCTGGCGGTGCGGCGGGCGGCGGTGCGGTAGTCGGCGACGGCGGCCTCCCGGTCCCCGGCGAGTTCGTGCAGATGGGCGCGGACCGCGTAGAGCCGGTGGTGGCGGGTGAGCGCGGGCGGCGGGTCGGCGAGCAGGGTGAGGCCGGCTGCCGGGCCGTCCACCATGGCGACGGCGACCGCCCGGTTCAGGACGATCAACGGGTTGTCGGAGATACGGGCGAGCACCCCGTACAGGGCGAGGATCTGCGGCCAGTCGGTCTCGGCCGCGGTAGGCGCCTCGTCGTGGACGGCTGCGATCGCCGCCTGCACCTGGTACGGGCCGACCGGCCCCCGCGGCAGGGCGGCGGTGATCAGCGAGACGCCCTCGGCGATCGCGGCTGTGTCCCACCGGCCGCGGTCCTGCTCGGCGAGCGGGACGAGTTCGCCGTCCGGGCCGGTGGGGGGGGGGGGGGGGGAGGAGAGGGGGGGG
>NZ_JBMNDR010000147.1:1962-12623 GCF_052543235.1 Streptomyces sp. SAS_272
CTCCCCCCCCCCCCCGCCTCGGTCAGCAGCATCAGCGCGAGCAGGCCGGCCACCTCGGCGTTGTCCGGCAGCAGCGTGTGGACCGCCCTGGTGAGGCGGATCGCCTCCCGGGAGAGCTCGACGCGCCGCAGCTCGGCGCCGGTGCTGCTGGCGTAGCCCTCGTTGAAGATCAGGTAGAGAACGTGCAGCACCGCGTCGAGGCGAGCCGGCCACTCGGCGCTGTCCGGCATCCGGAACGGCGCCCCGGAGTCCTTGATCCGATGCTTGGCCCTGCTGATCCGCTGGCCCATGGTGGCCTCGGGGACGAGGAACGCCGCGGCGATCTCGCCCGTGGTCAGCCCGCCGACCGAGCGGAGCGTGAGCGCGATCGCCGAGGCCGGCGACAGTACAGGGTGGCAGCACAGGAACAGCAGCGTGAGGGTGTCGTCGTGCGCGCCCTCGTCCCCGGCGTCGGCTCCGGGTGCGGACCGCCGGTCGGCCGGGACCTGACCGGCCACCAGCTCCTCGCGCCTGCGGCGAGCCTGCTCGCTGCGGACCTGCTCGGTCATCCGGCGGCCGGCGACCTGGATCAGCCAGCCGCGCGGATTGCGCGGCACGCCCTCGGACGGCCACTGCCTCGAGGCGTCCAACAGGGCGTCCTGCACGGCGTCCTCGGCGGCGGCGAAGTCCCCGTAGCGGCGGGTGAGCACGCCGACGACCTGCGGCGCGAGCGTGCGCAGCAGGTCGTCGACGGTGGGTTCGAGAGTCGTCACAGAGGCATGTTCACAGCTCGGTGGGCGGGGCCGCCATGACCTCGCGAACCTCGATCGGCATGTCGAGCGGCCGTCCGCCCGGACCCGGGGCGGCGGAGACGGCGGCGGCGATCTCGATCGCCCGCTGCTCGGTGTCGCAGTCGACGATCCACCAGCCGGCCACCCACTCCTTGGACTCCGGGAAAGGGCCCTCGGTGACGACCGGCGCGCCACCGCTGTGGGAGCGCACGATGCGGGCCGTCTCCGGCATGGCCAGGCCCTGGGCGTCGACCAGTTCGCCGGCGGCGGCGAGGCCGGCGTTGGTCTGCTGCATGAACCCGATGTGCGCCTGGATCTCCTCGGGCTTCCACTCGTCGAGCTTGGGGAAGTCGACGTTCTTCTCGCTGAACTGCATCAGCAGCATGTACTTCATGGTTCTGCTCCTCGATGGTCGTGTCCGCCGCGGCGGGGGCCTTCACAGGTAGGTAGAAGCACGCTCGGCGTTTTCGACATCCTCGGCAGGATTCCGGGAAAAATCTTGCCGGCCGCCGGGGGACGGGCCCCGCAGCAGCCCCGTCACCAACCTGTCCGGACAGCACACCTAGGGCGTCACGGACAGGAGCATCTTGCGCGTCTCCTCCGCGCGTGGCGAGCCCAGCGCGGTGTAGAGGGACAGGGCCTGGTGCAGGTGGTCGACGGCGTCCGCCCGCTCCCCCTTGCCGTTGCGGACGAGCGCCGCGCCGATGTGCGCGCGGGCCTGCTCCTCCTGTTCGCCGATTCCGCAGGCCACTGCCAGCGCCGACGCGTGGGCCTCCAGGGCCTCGTCGTGCCGCCCGGCGCCGTGCAGAGCCTCGCCGAGGCCGTTGAGGGCGCCCGCCTCTCCGTAGGGTTCCCCGGTCCGCCGGAAGTGGCCGAGGGCCTGCCGTTGGTGCTCGGCGGCCTCCGCGTACTCGCCCTGGTGGCACAGCGCGTCCCCGAGGTTGGACAGGGCGTGGGCCTCTCCGCCCGTGTGCCCGAGCCGCCGGAAGAGAGCGAGCGCCTGTTCGAAGCGTCCGGCCGCGGCCGCGTGGTCGCCGAGTCGCGCCAGCACGATCCCGAGGTTGCCGAGGGCGCTGGCCTCCCCGAACGTGTGACCCGTCTGCCGGTACAGCGCCAGAGCCTGCTGATACCGCTCGATGGACGCCTGGTAGTCCTCGAGCAGCTCCTGGACGATGCCGAGGTTGTTCAGCACATCGGCCTCGCCGTGGACGTCACCGACCGTGCGGAACAGCTCGACCGCCTGCTCGTGGTGGTCGGCCGCGTCCTGGTACCGGCCCTGCAACTCGTGCAGTACGCCCACGTTGGTCAGATGGCGCGCCTCCCCGGCCCGATATCCGGCCCGACGGCTCAGCGTCAGTGCGTCGGCGTGGTGCCGGTGGGCGCTCTCGTAGTCTCCGAGCCGCCGGTGGACCGCGCCGACGCACACCAGGACGTCGACCTCGCCGGCGACGTCTCCCACCGCGCGGGCCGCCCGCAGGGCATGCGTGTGCACGGTCAGCGCGTCGGCGAAATGCCCCGAACGCTCGTAGTGGCGGTGGAGCGTGGTGGCCATCCGCACGGTGTGCCGGGAAGGCCCGGGCTCCTCGGTCCTGGAGCACAGGGCCACCAGGGTGTGCTGCGCGGCACGCAGCCAGGCCCGGCACTCGTCGGCCGTGCGCAGCGGCGGCAGAGCGGCGCCGGACGCCTCGACGACGGGCCGCAGGTGCCGTTCGGCGGGATACAGCACGTCCATGGCCGCCGCCGACGCCGCCAGGCAGTGGTCGAGGAGACGGGTGAGGGCGGCGTCGCGCTCCGCCGTCGCCTCATGCCGGCTCGTGAGGTCCGCGGCGTAGGCGCGCAGCAGGTCGTGCATGCCGTGACGGCCGGGACCGCTGCGGTGCACCAGGTGCGCACGGGACAGGACGTCCAGGGACCGCCGCGTCCGCTCCACGGTCTCGCCGGACAGGGCGGCGGCCGAGTGGGCGTCCACGTCGGGCCCCGGGTGCAGGCCCAGCAGTCTGAACAGACGGGCCTCAGGCTCGGGAAGACGGTCGTAGGACCACGAGAACACGGCTCGCACGGCCGCCCGGGGATCTCCGTCGCCGGAGTCCAGCACGTCCAGGCGCCGGCGGTGATCCCGTAGTTCCGCCACCAGACGGGTCAGGGGTTCCCCGGGACGTGACAACACCAGTTCGGCCGCCACGCGCAGGGCCAGGGGCAGTGATCCGCACTGCTGCGCCAGGGCGGTCGCGGCGGCGTGGTCGGTGTCGACGCGCGCTCCGATCAGGGCGCGCAGCAGGGTGTGCGCCTCGTCCGGGGCGAGGACGTCGAGGACCACGCGGTGCGCCCCGTGGACCGACACCAGGGACGACAGGGAATCCCGGCTGGTGACGACCACTGTGCACGTGGGGCTCCCGGGCAGCAACGAGCGCACCTGCGCGGCGGAGGCGGCGTTGTCCAGGAGGACGAGCAGACGCCGTCCGTCGACCGCGGTGCGGTAGCGTGCCGCCCGGTCGTCGAGCCTCAGGGGTATGTCCTGGCCGGGCACGCCCAGGGCGGTGAGGAACCCGGCGAGGGCCTGGGCGGCCGAGACCGGCTCGTCGGGGTCGTAGCCTCGGAGATCCACGTAGAGCTGTCCGTCGGGGAAGGCCTGACGGACCTGGTGCGCCCAGCGCACGACCAGCGCGGTCTTGCCGACGCCCGCGGTGCCGGACACCGCGGAGACGACCACGGCCGCTGCGGACCCTCCCGCGTCCGGAGCGTCCTTGCCGAGCAGGCACCGCGAGAGCTCGGCCAGTTGCTCCTCCCGGCCACTGAAGTGACTTATCGACATCGGCAGTTGTGCGGGTACGGGGACGGAGGGCCCGCCGGCGCCGTGGACGGGCGCGCTGACGGCGTGAGGGGCGGATCCCGTGCCCGGCGGCTCCGCCCGTCCGGCGTCGCGCAGTGCGTCCTCGTACACCGCCTGCAGTTCGGGGCCCGGAGCCACACCCAGCTCCGAGCGGAGCTGCCGGCGGATCACGGTGTACGTGTGCACCGCCTCGGCGGCTCTGCCCGCGGCGGCCAGGCTGCGGATCACCGCGGCGGCGAGCGGCTCGCAGAGCGGGTGATCCGCCAGCAACGGCTGCAGAACAGCGGGTACTTCCTCGGGCTTCTCCTGGCGCACCAGGGTCCGGGCCCAGGCGAGCGCCGCCTCCACGCGTTCCTGGGTCCAGGCGTCCCGCGTGCGCTCCGCCCACGCGCCGGGCAGCCCCGCCAAGGGCACTCCGCGCCACAGCCGCAGCGCCTCCTCGAGAACCTGTGCACGGCGGGTGTCGGGCAGGCGCGGCTCGCGTCCCTGCGCGACGAGCGAGCGGAACCGGAGCAGGTCAACGGCGTGCTCGTCCGCCTCCAGAACGTAACCGCCGGCAGTCCGGCGGATGTGGAGCGGCGCACCGGGCGGCTCGGCCCCGGCGCCGCCTGCCACGGGTTCCGCGCTGTCGAGGAGTCGCCGCAGACGGCTGATGTGCGAGTAGAGGACCGAACGGGCCCCGTCGGGCGCGGCGGTGTCCCAGACCCGGTCCACCAATGTGTTCACGGACACGGGCCGGCCGGCGTCGGCTGCCAGCGCCGCGAGGACCGCCCGCCGACGCGGCTGCCCGACGTCGACCACACTCCCCGCGATGCGCAGTTCAAGGGGTCCGAGCAGGTGCAGGTTCATCGTGCCTCACGCGGAAAAGTGGTGGGACGGCCCATCGGCGGCGGGGACGTCGCCGCCGGGCGGGAGCCGCGACTCCACACAGCTCTCCGTCATTCGCTCCGGGGCCGTCGCAGGAAGGCCGTCACAGGGTTTTCGCAAGGTTCACCGTAGATCCTCATCTCACGTGCCGTCAGGCGGATCGCAGCAAGCGGCGGCGCCCGCCGAGAATGACGGGCCCGGCTCGCGCACGGCGCCCGTCAGGGGTCCGTCCTCGGGCGCCGGAGGACGGACCGGAACCTGAGTCTGGCCGGAACGCAACCATCGTCGGCCGAAACTCGTCCCTCTTCCAGAGTCGATCAGGCTCATGGAGATCTCGAACGCACAAGACGGGGGACGCAGCATGCATCTGACGCCGAGGAAGAGCCGCCGCAGACCGGGCTCGGTCCGAGCGGTCCTGATGGGCGTGTGCGCCGCAGCGGCGCTGGGCCTCACAGGCTGCTCCGGTGGCGGCGGCACTGCGGATGCCGGCAGCGACCCGACACCGGGTGCGACGACGGCGGGCGGCACGGCGGACAAGGCGGGCAAGGCGGCGGCGAGCGCGGACACCTCGGCCGGGAAGCCCGCCGCGACGGGCCCCGCGGGCGCGGGCGGCGGCGTCAAGCCCCCTACCGTCGTCCCGGCCGCCTCCAAGCCCCCGGTCTCCCCCGCGACCAGCTCATCGGGCGGCGGCGACGGCGGCGACGACTGCGACCACAAGATGCCCATCTCCCCCAATGAGGTCGCGGTCTACCGCTACACGCCGGAAGGGGGTTCCCTGAGCCTGATCGTCAGACACGGCAACTGGGGGTGCGGCACGCCCGACTCCGACGGAGCGCCCTTCGAAACGGTGGGCAAGGAGACCTACATCCCGATGGACCAGGCCGCGGACATCACCGTGACCAACCCCGTCGTCGAGAGCACCGAGAATCAGCCCATCGGCGTCCAGGAGTTCCTCGACTGGCTCGAGGCCCACCCGGACTCCGGACTGGTCTTCACCTACCACCTCGGCGGCGACGGGGCCATCGACCGCCTCGACGAGGTCTTCACCCCGTAGCGAAGATCAGTCATCGCGCAACCGGCGCTCCGGCTCATGCGTCGCACCTGACATGGAACGTGCATGGCTCTTCTGCCTCATCCCGCTCGTGCTCGGAGCTGCTTTTCTCGGCATCGGCGTGTACGGACTCCGGCGTGCCGACGCACTCCGGCGCACAGGACTCACCGCTCAGGGACGGATCGTCCGCCATGAGGTCGGTCGAGGCGACGAAGGAGCCACCTACTACCACCCGGTCGCGGCCTGGACGACCCACGACGGCCAGGAGTGCGAGTACTCGTCCAGGTTCGGACGCGGCTCGCTCGCGGGCGCCTTCGGCGTGGGCGCCCGCGTGGTGGTGCGGTACGACGCCGACAACCCTCGCCGGTTCGCGATCCAGGGCTGGGACGTGACGACGGTCGACCGGGTCTTCGCCGTCGTGGGATCCCTGCTCGTGGCCGGCACGTCGCTCGCGCTGCTCGTTCGGCTGCTCACGCTCTGACCGTTTCGGCCCGCAGGATCTGTCCGGCCGCCTCTCGTTCCGACGTGCCGGTCGGACACGAGGAGGGGTCCTGCGGCGCTCGCTCACCGTGCGGTTCCCTCCGGCGAGGCGTGCGCGCGGTGGCTCCGGGCGGATCAGAACTCGTCGTGCCAGTTCGTCGGCGTGACCGTGCCGGTGGCCCAGTCCCGGCGCAGTATCGCGTACCCGACCGCGTCGTACCGGCGCCCACCGGCTCCGGGCCAGGCGTCGCGATAGTGGGCTTCCTTGACGTATCCGCCCTTGCGGAAGGTTCTCCGCATGGCCGCGTTGTCCTGCCGGGTGGTCCCCTCCATCCGTTCCGTGTCGGGGAACTCGGTGAACACGTACCGGGTGAGCCAGGCGAGAGCCAGGGGACCCAAGCCCCTGCCGCGGTGACGCGATGCGATCCTGAGGTCGAACAGAGGAGTGCCGTCGCCGAGGTCCATGAGCCTGATCAGGCCGGCGGCTTCGCCGTGCACGATGATCCAGAAGGTTCGGGTCTCCTCGCCGTCGAACACGCCGTCGGCGGCCCACTCGCGGACTTCGTCCAGGCTGACGGCGGCCGAGACATGGAACGGCCAGGTGTCTCCCGCCAGGAAGTGCGCCAGCGAGTCGACCTCGGAGACGACGAACCGCCGGTACTCGATCTCCGTCACCGGCTCAGTAGTAACCCTTGCCGCCGTCGAGCAGCTCGCGCACGATGTCCAGGTGGCCGGCGTGCCGACCGGTCTCCTCGATCATGTGCATGAGCATCCAGCGCAGGGTCGCGGCTCCGGCCCGGAACTCCTTCTGGCGCCCGGCGTCGTCGAGGTGACGGCTCGCGATGATCTCGTCCGAGACGGCACACTGCTCGGCGTATTCGCTCAGCAACTGCTCCAGCGGCACACCCTCGACGCGCATGTCCGCGTCCTCGACCGACTCGTCGAACTGAGGGCCGGTGGCCGGACGCCCCATGAGCATGACCTCGAACCAGCAGTGCTCGACCCACCGCATGTGGGAGACCAGGCCCGCGACCGTCATCAGCGGCGATGTCGGGATCACGACCCGGTGGGCGCTCTCGGCCGAAAGGCCCTCGCACTTCCAGTGGATGATCGCCCGCTGCATGTCCAGCCAGGCGATCAGTTGAGTCCGCTCATCGGCATCGTAGGCGGGACGCGTACGGGAAGGGAGCACCATGGCGTCGACAGTAGCGACAACCGCCGCACCGTGCTCGTCATTTCGTCGCGGGTCCGGCACTCGCCGCGACGCCCTGGGTGACGTCCAGGTCGGTGTCGAGAAGGTGGTGGTCCGAGTACGACGAGGGTTGCACGTGGTGTTCCAGCGCGGTGACGCCTCGCAGGAAGACGTAGTCGAACTTGCTGTGCCAGTCGGTGGTCGTCCCGCAGCCGTCCGCGGGCGAGGGGTGGCACCGGGGGTCGGTGTCCACGGCCAGTGCCCACATCGGGGCCAGTTCGGGAGCGTCCGGCACGGCGTTGAAGTCACCGAGGACGATCGCCCGGTCGTACCGCGCCACCTCCGCGGCAAGCACGCCGACCTGGTCCGCCCGGACCGATTCCTGACGACGTTCGGCGAGGTGGGTGTTGAAGACCCGGACGAGTCGGCCGCCCACCGAGGTGGTGACCGCCATGTACCCACGGTCCTCGGATCCGCCGTCGGGGTATTCCACAGAGACCCGGTCGGTCATCGGCGCCGCCGAGAGCAGCGCCTGGCCGTAACCGTCCGGGCTCCACGGCACTCCCCCGCAGCGGCCCCAGTCCTGGAGAACCGTCCCGTACGCGACGTGGTAGACGAGCCCGTAACGCCTCTCCAGCTCGTTGCGAATCCTCGCGACGTCCCGCGCGCACGCTTCCTGGAGGCCGATGACCTGGGGCGCGTACGCGGCGATCTCCGCAGCCCGGTCGGTGTTGCTCTGCTCGCAGGGGTTGCAGAGGTTCCACGTCATGACCCGATGGGGTACGACCTCCCGGACAGCGTTGGCGGGCAGTGACCCGCCGACGAGGGCGTCACTCGCCACACTGGGGCCGACGAGCACCGCGCAGGCCACGGTCATGGCGCCCGCGAGCCATCGCATGCCCCGTCCGGACACCCTCGCCTCCTCGATCTCGATCGTCCTTCAACTGACCTCTGCACGCCCGAGGTTACGTGACGGACCTGTGAGCCACCCGCCTCCGGCCCCGCACCGGATCTGAGGTCGTGCCCGCGCAGCCCCGCCTGCGCGCCGCCTTCAGCGCGGCACCGCCCAGTCCGGCGTCCAGGTCCCGGCGCTGTCGTGGCCGGTCGCCGCGGCGGCGAGGTGCGCGCGCAGGGTGGTCAGCGCCGGGTGCGGGTTGTCGCGGTGCCACAGGAGTGAGTGCGGGTAGACGGGTGTCGGGTCGGTCACCGGGATGCGGCGCAGGCCGTGGCCGGCGGGCCAGATGAGGCGGGTGTGCTCGCCCATGAAGGTGGCGAGGGCCGGGGTGTCGGCGATGGTGTCGAGGAGTGCGTCGGAGCCGAAGTTGGGACCGGTCGCCTCGATGGTGAGACCGAACTCTGCGACGAGGTCGTCGTAGTAGGCGGCCCACTCGGTGCCGGGGGCGATGCCCGGCATCCAGATGCGGTGCCCGGTGAGCTGGGCGACGGTGACCGATCTGGCCCCCGCGAGGGCGTGCGCGGGACCGGTGAGGAGCTGGAGCGGCTCGTCGAGCACCCGGACGCTCTCGATGTCGTCGGGCAGGGGCCGGCCGGGCACGGCGACCGCGCGGAAGGACGCGTCGATGGTGCCGGCCCGGATGGCGGCGACCGCTGTCTCGACGTCGAAGAGCATCATCACGTCGAGCTCGATGTCGGGGTGTGCACGGTGGAAGCCGCGCATCAGGCCCGACTGTGCGCTGCGGGAGGCGAGCACGTCGACGCGCAGCGGACGGCGGCCGGTGCACACGGACGCGACCGCACGCTCGGCGACGCGCAGCAGCTCGCGCGCATGAGGCAGGAACGCCTGTCCGTCGATGGTGAGCCCGGCGCCCCGCGGGGTGCGGGTGAACAGTCGCACCCCGAGATCGCGCTCCAGTGCGGCGATGCGTTTGGAGACGGCCTGCTGGGTGATCGCGAGTTCGGCGGCGGCCTCCTGGAACTGCCCCGCGTCGGCGGCGGCGACAAAGGTGCGCACAGTGTCGAGATCCATGGCCGAAACCCTACATACACAACTGTTGGTTGTGTCCGATGACTCTATGGTTGTTTGCTTCACAGGTGGGACGCCCGCTTTGATGCTTCCGATCGCGGATCGGTTGTGCGGGACGAGTAAACAAGGGGCGGGGGCGTACATGCGGAGCCGGTACCGGCTGGGGCGGCGGTTCGGGTGGCTCTGGGGAGCGTATGGGACCAGCGCCCTCGGCACCTGGCTCGCCTTCGGCGCGTTCCCGCTGATCGCCGTCCAGGTGCTGCACGCCGGTCCGGCCGAGGTCGCCGCGCTCTCCTCCGTGGGAGCCGCGGTGGGCGCGGTCGTGGCGGTGCCGCTCGGCCCGTGGGTGGAGTTCCGCCGAAAGCGGCCGGTGCTGATCGGCATGGACCTGGTGCGGTGCGCGGCGCTGCTGACGATCCCGGCCGCGTTCGCGCTCGGCGTGCTCACCTTCCTCCAGCTCCTGCTGGTCTCCTTCGTCGTCGCGGCGGCCGACATCTCCTTCCGCGCCGCGTCCGGCGCCTATCTGAAGGCCCTGCTGCCGGCCGAGCACCTGCTCGTCGCCAACGCCCGGTTCGAGTCCACGGCCTGGACGACGACGATCGTCGGACCACCGCTGGGCGGCGTGGCGATCGGACTCCTCGGCCCGGTGGCAACGGTGCTGGCGGACGCGGTCAGCTACCTGCTCTCGGCCCTGGGCATCCGCGCGGCGGGCGGACACGAACCGTCGCCCGAGCGCCGGGCGGACACGCGCATGCGGGCCGGGGACCTGCTCGACGGCTGGCGGTACATCCTCGCCGACACCACCCTGCGACCGCTGTTCTTCAACACCGCCCTCTTCAACGCTTTGGTGATGGCCGCCCAGCCGCTGCTGGCCGTCCTGATGCTCGGCCCGCTCGGGTTCGCCCCCTGGCAGTACGGCCTCGCCTTCGCCGCGCCCTCGATCGGCGGGCTGCTCGGTTCGCGGCTCGCCCGGCCGCTCGTCACCCGCTTCGGCGGGCACCGGGTGCTGGTCGCGTCCGGGGCGGCGCGCGCGCTGTGGCCGGTCGGCCTGGCCTTCCTGGGGCCGGGCGCCGGTGGGCTGCTGCTGGTCATCGGCGTCGAATTCGGGCTCATCTTCTGCTGCGGGGTCTTCAACCCCGTCTACGCCACCTGCCGGCTCGAGCGCACCGCGACCGACCGGGTCACCCGTACGCTGTCCGCCTGGGCGGTGACGACGAAGGCCTCCACCGCTCTCCTGACGGCCCTGTGGGGCGTGCTCGGCGCTCTTCTCGGGCCGCGAACGGCCATCGGACTCGCGGGCGTGCTCCTGCTGGCGACCCCGCTGCTGCTCCCCCGGCGCGCCGGCGTGCTGCCGTCCGAGCCCCGGACCGAGCCGGCGCAGAGCGGTGGTTGACCCGGCGCCCCAGCCGGCCTGCCTGCCCGCCGGGCCACCGACCCCGACCCCGGGCCCGTGGTGTGCCGGTGACCGTTCGCGGCTTCCTGTGCCG
>NZ_JBMNDR010000148.1:0-12469 GCF_052543235.1 Streptomyces sp. SAS_272
GAGCAACGTGATTGAGACGTCAGACATCTCGATCAACAGCCCGGGGGCCTCGCTCGTTGCGCTCACGGCTCATCACCCGATCGGTGACCAACTCGAAGAAGCTCACTGAGCGTTTTCAGCGTGGCAACTGATCGGGTGACGCCGGTCAGGCCGAGGTGAGGGCCGCAACGCACAGGGCTCCCGTGCCGTTGGTGGAGGTGTTCGAAGTCTCAACCCATCGGCACAGAAGCCCTGTTGGTTCCCTATCCTGCCGCACTCGACCTCCCCTGGAGCGGATGTCCTTTGACAGCGAAGTTAGTCGCGTGCAGCGCGCTGACCTGGCCCGACTGGGTTGGATGTCAAAGAGCCGCTGATCTGTCAGTTTCCTGACTGATCTGGTTCCGGCTTCCGACTGGCCCTCTCCCGCAAGCTGGAGCGATGGCCCAGACTCGGGTTTCGAGCAGTGGCCCACCGTGCGAGAGGGCTCCCACACCGGCCCGTCGCGAGTCGACCGTCGCTTGCCCCGTGACGGGCGCGGCGCCCTGCTCGAGATGCCGTTAGCAGGCGTGACCGATCGGGCGGCTGTGACGTTGTTGGAAGGGGGAATGGCCGTGGTCACAGGGGGTGTCGATGAGGGTGGAAGGTGTCCACCACGCGTATGGCAGTCGGTTGGTGTTGCGCGGGGTGGACGTGGAGCTTCGTCCTGGTGCGCTGGTCGGCATCGTCGGGGAGAACGGCGTGGGGAAGTCCACGCTGCTGAAGATCCTCGCCGGTGAGCTGCGGCCCGACCGGGGCGTGGTCCGACACCGTGGCCGGTTCGGGTATTGCCCGCAGCAGGTGGTCCTCAACGAGGCGTTCACCGTCCGCCAGCATCTGGAGCTGTTCCGGAGCGCGCACTCGCTGCCCGACCTGCGCCGGACCCAGGAGGTCATGGAGGCGCTGCACTTCTCCGAGTACGCGGAGGAACGGGTCGGGGTGCTCAGCGGCGGGACCCGGCAGAAGCTCAACCTGATCCTGGCGTTGATGCACGATCCGCAGGTGCTGCTGCTGGACGAGCCGTATCAGGGCTTCGACTGGGACACCTACCTCCGCTTCTGGAGGCTGGCCGCCCAGTTGCGTGCCGCCGGCCGGTCCGTGCTGGTGGTCTCGCATCTCGCCCACGACTCGGATCGGCTGGACCTTCTGTGGCGGCTGGAGGAGGGCGTGCTGCGCGCCGGGACGGGGGCGGCACCGTGAGACGCCCCCTGGCGCTGTTCGCCATCGCCACCCGGTTCGCGCTGATCGAGCATGCGCGCAACCGGTTCGCCATGGTGCTGGTCGTCCTCTTCGTGCCCGTGTGGATCTCGCTCGCGCACCTCGCGATCGCGGACGAGCCGGTGGGGTTCCGGCTCTGGGCCACCGGCGCGAGCCTGCTCGCCAACGGCAACCGGCTCACCCAGATCAGCGGCGCCATGAACGCGTGAAGACCACCACCGCCCACGTCATCTATCTGCTGTCGCAGCATCCGATCGACTGGAGCCCTCCACGGTTCCGCCGCACCCAGCACACCGCCACCCGCGTGCCCCAATGGTGTACCTGGTACGAACAAGACCATCCAGTCCCTCCAGGCCATCGCCGACTGGGAAGGAACCAGCCTCGCCACCATCCGTCTCGCACTCCTGAAAGACGGAACTCGGCTCCGACCTGCCAAGTCCTATCCCGGCCGCCCGCGGCGCCTTCACTGAGATGAAGGGCGGAGGCCGGGCCAGACCGACCGCGTCGACCGGCGACGCCAGTGCGGGCCCAACCATACAAGTGTGTCTTGACGCTGAACGGCGGTGGCCGGGGTCGGACGACGTCTCAGTGCCTAGCTGGTCTGTGCGTCGGTGAGCGATCTCCATGAATGGGCCAGGGCCTGCCCGATCGGCGGGGAGAAACACCGGGCAGGCCCTGGCGGATCAGGGGGAAGCTGCTGCTCCTTGTCGCGGGTGGCTATACCGCGAGCCAGGCCGCCTGGTCCGGCGTCAGTACGCCGTCTTCGATGGGACCGCCGGCAAGCAGAACAGAGCTGTGGTGGGGCAGCTGGTACGCCTCCTCGGAGAGGTTGACCACGCATACGAAGCCTGGGTCGCGGCGGAAGGCGAGGACACCGGCGGGAGCGTCGAGCCAGGTCATGGTGCCGTCGCCGAGGGCAGGATTCTCACGGCGAAGTCGGATTGCGGTGCGGTACAGCTCCAGCATCGAGGTCTCGTCGCCGGTCTGTGCTTCCGCACTGCGCTCGTTCCAGTCCGCCGGTTGCGGGAGCCAAGGTTCGGCGGGGGCGTCCTCGGGGCTGAAGCCGAAGGGTGGGGATTGCCCGGACCAGGGAATCGGCACTCGGCAGCCGTCACGGCCTCGGTCGGTGTGGCCGGAGCGTTCCCAGATGGGGTCCTCAAGGACGGACTCAGGGAGGTCTTCGACTTCGGGGAGGCCGAGTTCGTCGCCCTGGTAGATGTAGGCGCCGCCGGGCAGGGCGAGCATGAGGAGGGCTGCGGCGTGGGCGCGGCGGGTGCCGAGGTCCAGGTCGATGGGGCCTTGGGGCTGGTACCGCTCGTTGGGGACCCAGCGGGCGACGGTCTTGCGGGCGTAGCGGCTGGTGTGGCGCATGACGTCGTGGTTGGACAGTACCCAGGTGGCGGGTGCGCCGACGCCGTCGAGCATGGCGAGGGAGTCGTCGATGACGGTGCGGAGGTCCTTGGCGTCCCAGCTGGCCATGAGGAAGTCGAAGTTGAAGGCGGTGTGCAGGCCGCCGGGGCGGACGTAGGCGGCGAGGCGTTCGGGGGTGTCGGCCCACGCTTCGGCGACGAAGGCGCGGTCGCCGTCGTACTCGTCGGCGATCTTGCGCCAGGTGCGGTAGATGTCGTGGACGTCGTCGCGGTCCCAGTGCGGGTGCTCGACGTGGTCGGCGCCCTTCTCGCCCGTCGGGGCGGGCGGCAGGTCGGGCAGTTCGGGGTCCTTGACGAGGCCGTGGGCGACGTCGATGCGGAAGCCGTCGACGCCCCGGTCGAACCAGAACCGCAGGATGGACTCGAACTCGGCGCGGACTTCGGGGTGTTGCCAATCGAGGTCGGGCTGTTCGGGGGCGTACAGATGGAGGTACCAATCGCCGTCGGGCAGTCCGGTCCAGGCGGGGCCGCCGAAGCAGGAGACCCAGTTGTTGGGCGGCTCGGCGCCGTCGGGGCCGCGGCCGGGCCGGAAGATGTAACGCTCCCGCTCCGGGCTCCCGGGGTCGGCGGCCAGCGCCTCCTGGAACCAGGAGTGCTGGTCGGAGGTGTGGTTCGGGACGATGTCGGGGATGATGCGGATCCCGTGCACGTGGGCCTCCGCGATCAGTTGCTCGGCGTCGGCGAGCGTGCCGAACAGCGGGTCGATGGCGCGGAAGTCGGCGACGTCGTAGCCGCCGTCGGCCATCGGGGACTTGTACCAGGGGTTGATCCACAGGGCGTCCACGCCGAGCGACTTGAGGTAGGACAGGCGGGAGCGGATGCCGGCGATGTCGCCGACGCCGTCGCCGTTGGAGTCGGCGAAGCTGCGGACGTAGACCTGGTAGATGACGGCGCTGCGCCACCAGGGCGTGGTGGAAGGCATGGTGCTGAAGGTCCTTTTGAGGGGGCTGTGGGGGATCAGGCGGGCAGGGGCGGCTACTTGGCCGCGCCCGCGGTGAGTCCGGCGACGATGCGGCGCTGGAAGACGAGCACCATGATCACCAGGGGGACGGTGACCAGGACGCCCGCGGCCATCTGGCTGCCGAAGGGAATGTCGAACTGGGTGGCGCCGGTGAACTTGGAGATGGCGACCGGCGCGGTCTGGATGCTGGGCCGGTTCGTCATCGACAGGGCGATGAGGAACTCGTTCCAGGCGGCGATGAAGCAGATGATCGCTGTGGTGAAGATGCCCGGCGCGGCGAGCGGGATGATGACCTTGCGGAACGCCTGGCCCCGGGTGCAGCCGTCGATCATGGCGGCCTCTTCGAGCTCGTCGGGCATCTGCTTGAAGAACGTGGTCAGGTTCCACACCGCCAGCGGCAGCACGAACGACATGCTCGGCACGATCATCGCCTGGTAGGTGTTGATCCAGCCGATGTCGGTGAACAGCTTCAGCAGCGGGACCACAATCGAGACCACCGGGAACATCGAGGTGGCGATGATCAGGGTGAGGATCAGCCGCTTGAACCGGAAGTGCAGCCGGGCCATGGCGTAGGCGGTGAACGTGGCCAGCAGCAGCGCCAGGACGGTGGTGGTGCCGGAGACGATCAGGCTGTTGAGCAGGGCGCGGCCGAAGCCCTGGGTGGGGTCGAAGACGGCCCGGTAGTTCACGAACGACACCGAGGTGGGCAGGAGCGAGGTGTCGAAGATGTCGGAGCTGCGGCGCAGGCTGGAGACCAGCATCCAGTAGAAGGGGGCCAGGCAGTAGGCCACCACCGCGGCAACGCCCAGGTAGAGCAGCCAGGTTCGCCATTTCACGGTCGCGGTCATGCCGACGCCTCCGCACTGTTGCGAATCGGGGTGCGCCGGAGCCTGCTCGTGCGCGTGGAGCGAGGCGGGCCGCCGACGTCACCGACGAGGTCTGCGCCCAGCAGCCGGACGAAGCCCAGCGCGATGAGGAAGACGTAGAGGAAGAGGAGCACCGCGTAGGCGGCGGCCGGTCCGAAGCGGACGTTGGACGCCTCGTTCTGAGCGAGCATGGAGAGGGTTTCCACGGAGTTCTTCTGGGCGCCGATGAGGAGGTAGGGCAGGTCGAACATGCGCAGCGCGTCGAGGCAGCGGAAGAGGACCGCGACCAGCAGGGCGGGTTTCACGAGGGGCAGGGTGATCCGCCAGAACTGGGCGAGTGGGCCGGCTCCGTCGAGCCGGGCCGCCTCGTAGACCTCCTTCGGGATGACCTGCAGGCCGGCCAGGACCAGCAGCCCGATGAAGGGGGAGGTCTTCCACACCTCGGCGATGATGACGGCGACCTTGGCGTGGAAGCCCTCGGTGGTCCACAGGACCTGGTGGCCGATGAGGGCGTTGGCGATGCCGTCGCTGTTGAAGATCCACCGCCACAGCAGGCCGGAGATGGCCGTGGGCACCGCCCAGGGGATCAGGATGCTGGCGCGGATGAGGGCCCGGCCGCTGAACGCCTTATGCATGATCAGCGCCATCGCGACACCGATCAGGGTCTCCAGGCACACCGTGACGACGGTGAAGAAGGTGGTGTTCCAGAAGGCGTTCCAGAACCGGTCGCCGGCCTGGCCGAAGATGTCGGCGTAGTTCTGCAGTCCGACGAACGGCTCGGTGTCGCTGATGAAGCCGGTCTTCGGGTCCAGGCCCTTCGTCCCGTACAGCGACTCCTTGAACGCCATGAGGGTGGGGTAGATGACGACGACGGTGAGCACCAGGAGGGTCGGCGACACGAGCAGTGCCGCCGTCCGCCCCGAAGCCGCGGTCGCCCAGGCCCGCTTGCTCGCCTTTACCGGCGTGGGGGCCGCCCCGGCACGGCTGCCCGCCGTGCCGGAGGGGCGGTCCGCACCGGTGCCGGGTGGGATCTTGGTGTCGCCCACGGCTTTCCTCCTCACTGACCCGCGGACTTCTGCAGCGCGTCCTGCAGGTCCTTCAGCGCCTGCGCGCTGGACTTGTCGCCGTTCAGGGCCGCGTACGCCTCCTGCTGGATCGCCGAGGACGCGTCGCCGTACTGGACCACGCGCGGGCGCGGCACGGCGTTGAGGATCGACTGCTTCAGCACCGGAAGGTAGGGGTACTGCTTGACCAGCGCCTGGTCGTCGTAGAGGGCCTCGTACGGCGGGGCGAGCGAGGCGTCTTTGAGGAACGTGGTCGCGCTGGCCTCGTTGGTGAAGAACTTCATGAAGTCCAGCGCGGTGGCCTTGTTCTTGGCGAAGGAGGACAGGGCCACGTTGTGGCCGCCCAGGCTGGAGGAGCCGGCCCCGTTCAGGCCGGGCAGCGGCGCGACCGCGAACTTGCCCTTGACCTCGCTCTTCTCGGCCAGCGAGTACACGTAGGGCCAGTTGCGCAGGAAGATCAGCTTGCCGGACTGGAACGCCTGGCGGCCTTCCTCCTCCTGGTAGGTGATGGCCTCCTTCGGGATGGTGCCGTCCTTGAAGGAGTCGACGAGGAAGTCCAGGCCCTTCTTCGCCTCGGCCGTGTCGACGTCCGGCTTGCCGCTGGCGTCGGTGATGACCCCGCCGGCCGAGTTGACGGCCTCGGCGAAGTTGACGGTAAGGCCCTCGTACTTCTGGAACTGGCCCGCGTAGCAGTCCATGCCCTTGGCCTCGGGCAGCTTCTTGACCTTGGCGCAGGCGGCCTGCATGTCCGCCCACGTCGTCGGCGCGGCAGCGACGTCGGCCTTTTTCAGCAGGTCGGAGCGGTAGTACAGGACGCCACCGTCGGAGGCTTGCGGGACCGCGTACAGGTTGTCGCGGTACTTGCCCGTCTCCACGGTCGGCTTGAGCATCTTGTCGAGCGGGAACTGCGCGGCGGGCAGCTGGTCGATCCACTGGTGGGCGGCGAACTCCGAGGTCCATACCACGTCCAGGGAGAGCACCGTGTAGGCATCGGACTTCGTCTCGGCGTTCTGGATCATCTGCTGGCGCTGCTGGTTCACGTCCGCCGGCAACTGGACGAAGGTGACCTTCTCCTTCGGGTGCTCCTTGTTCCAGCTGTCGATCACCTTCTGGACGACGCCGGAGCTGTCCTTGGCGGCCGCGTACGTGATCGGGCCGCGGCCCGAGAACGACGGGCTCTTCGACTCCCCCGACGAGCTGTTGTCATCGGAGGAGCCGCAGGCGGTGAGGACGAGCCCGGCGGCGACGAGCACGGCCGAGCACTGAAGGACTCTGCTGGTTCTGGCGTTCACTGTCTCTCCTGGACGTGCGGAACCGAAGTCTCGGCGGGTCGCCCTGTAGGGAGAAGCTACCGAGATGACTCTGGGATGTCTCCGTTACGAGACTGTGCTGTCATCGCATTTTCTAGATCAAAGAAGCAGGTCAAAGCATCGAAGGATGGCTTCACGGTGACGGCTCCGACTCCTCCGAGACAACGCTTGCACCGTAGGAGTACACCTGGCGGAAGTCAATGCGTAACGTCGCGGTAGCACAGATGCTTTGCGCGGCATTCTTCTGCGCTTATGCGGCGTAAGCGACCATTCCGCCCCTGACTGCTCTCGTGACAGCGCTGTCACGAAGGCTCCCGCAGGAGGCTTGAACTGTGCTAACTTCCGCTCATGTCACCAGCTCAGCGGCACCCCACGTTGGCCGACGTCGCCGAACGGGCAGGGGTTTCCCCGTCCACCGTCTCGCGCACCATGCGCGGCCTGACCTCGGTCTCGCCCGAGGTCAGGGCCAGGGTCGAGCAGGCCGCCCGTGAGCTGAACTTCGCGGTCTCGCGGCAGGCGTCGAGTCTGGTGACCGGCCGCACCGGGGTCATGGCGGTGCTCGTACCCACGCTCGACTCGTGGTTCATGGGAGCGGCACTGTCGAGCCTGGGCCCGCTGCTGCGGGACGCGGGCATGGAAATGACCGTCTACGTGGTCCCGGATCTGGCCGAACGGGCCGAGTTCTTCGACCGTCTGCCGGCCCGGCGCAACGCCGACGCCCTCCTGGTGTTCTGCTTCGACCTCAGCAAGGAGGAGACCGCCCGGCTCGACGATCTGGGCATGCCGGTCATCTACATCAGCCAGCACGTCGAAGGCCGACCCAGCGTCTACGTCGACGACGTCGCCGCAGCCTGCAAGGCCACCCGCCATCTGATCAACCTCGGACACCGGCGGATCGCCTTCGCCCACACCGTCAACGCCCGCGGCTTCAGCTTCAGCTCACGCGAGCGCCTCGTCGGCTACCAGCAGGCGCTCACCGAGGCGGGCATCCCTCTGGACGACGACCTGATCGTCACCACCCCGCCCCGCGACAAACGCGGCACCACCCAGGCGGTCGGCAACCTGCTGAGCCTGCGCGAGCCACCCACAGCGATCTTCGCCGAACAGGACGAACTCGCCGCCTCCCTCATCCTGAGCCTGCGCACCGTACAGATCGAGGTACCCGAACGGATCTCCGTCCTCGGCTTCGACGACCAGCTGATGGCCGAATGGCTCGACCTGTCCACCGTGGCCCAGTCACCCGCGGACATGGGCCGAGCCGCTGCCGAACTGGCCCTGGAACTCATCAACGGCCCTGAGGCAAACCGCGCACAGCACATCGTCCTGCCCACACACCTGATCCTGCGGGGGACCACTGCCCCGCCGCAGAGCCCTCAGGGAGAGCAGGAGATCGGCGGGCAACCGAACGGTACCGCTCGCCACGTCTGAGCCCGCTTCGGGCAGTTCCGCCCGAAGTAGGGTATAAGTGACACGGAGCTGAGACTCCAGCGGATGACATGGCATGAGACGGGCGAAGAATGCCCAGGTCAGAGGCACGGCAGGCGGCATGCGCCGCGAGAACCTACACCCTCCAGCCTACGAACACCGGCAGCTCCCGGCACGGGGGCGGCCTGCGGACGTGAAGCGGCGCGCGACCGGACCGCACCGCCGGGTCGCGCGCCGCCGACATGTCACGCCGCGCAAGCGATCCCCACATCACTCACGGGCTCAAGGGGCTGGTCGGATCAGCGACGAAAGTCGCCGCCGTGGTGGTGACGGTGTGGCCCCAGTCCCCCTCGTCGCCGGAGCGGCCGTCGTGACGGCGGTGAGCCCAGTCCCCCTCGTCGCCGGAGCGGCCGTGGTGGCGGCGGTGTCCCCAGGACTCCTCGTCGACCAGGCGACCGTCGTCGTTGCGCAGGGCGGCGGTGTCGTGTCGTTGTTCCACACGTGGCGCGGCGGTCCTGGTAGAGGTCGGTGCGGGTGTCGCTGCCGACGCCGGTGTGGATGCGGACGGTGGCACGGCCGGCCAGTCGGTAGTCGTCGAAGGTGTAGGTCTTGCCGGACTCGTCCTCGAGGGTCCAGCCGTCGAGGTTGATCGCGTGGCGGGTGGTGTTGGTCAGCTCCACCCACTCCCTGTTCAGCGAGCGGTTGGAGCGGTCGTCGCGTCCCGGGGAGTCGGCCTGGACGGCGGAGATCTCCACCCTCTCCCGAGCCGGACGATGATCGGCCGCGGACGCAGGCAGCGCCGCCACCGAGACGAGAGCACCCGCCGCGAGAGCGGCGGCAGCAAGGCGACGGGCAGTGACGGAAGCAGAAACGGACACGAGTCCCCCTGACAGTGCGGGCACCCCTTCCACGAACGGTCCTGCGGCCGACGCGGGTGTGGGATGCAGTGTGCGGGTGGCGGCCGGACCGGCCGCGCACACACTCTGTCCACCTCGTGCGGGAGTTGGGCGGGAAACATGGCCTGTGTTACTTTTGCTCATATTTCCATTACTCTTGGCTTCATTCTCCATCTCTGTCGCCAGTGCGTGATGTTGACGGCGAGACAGCTCCGGCCCCCTTGCGGGCTTGGCCAAGCCCTCTAACTCGGCAGGTCACGCCGCCCCAGCGCGGCACGGACCGTCACCCGAAAGTGAGTAACAGCCCCACGCCGCGCGAGGCTCGAGGAGCCAAGCGCTGTCGGGCCCGCGGCACGCCGCGTCAGACAACCGCTGCCGCGACTCCGGAACGCGGTCCGCCATTCGCGGTGATCGTATGGAAATACGCCGAGCACCTTCCTCACGCCTGGCTCGAGGCTGTAGGCACGTGAGACTGGCAGCCAGCCGTGGCGGCCTTTCCGCACAGCACGCCGGCCGTCCGATCGTCGATCAAGGAGTCCAGATGCGTCTGCGCAAGCGGGCAATTGCCGCAGTGTTCGTGGCCACCGCAGCCTTCACCTCCCTTGCCTCCCAGGCCATGGCCGCACCCATGCCCTGGGAAACCAGCAACACCCCCATGACCACCCACATCACCGCCTTCATGGCAGCCGGCGACCACGACACAGAAACCGTGCTGTGCGGGACCCCCTGCTACCAGTAGGAGGCACCGACCGCGGTCTTCCCCGACCCTGCCCCTTGCGAACGACGAGCGGGCCCGCGATGGCGGCAGCCGCTCAGAGCAGCGTATGACTACCGAAGTCACCACATCAGCAACCCGCACGAACGTGCGACTCCCAATCGAGCACAACTCGGGCAGCGTGGTGTGCAGCAGGTCCCCTTGGACGGCGGGACCTGCTGCGCCTTCCGATCACAGGTACCGGTTGACCGGCTCGGCCGCGTACGTACCGTCGTCGAGCCGCTGCACAAAGGCGACCGTCACCGGCTGAACCGGTAGTACACCGCGACCAGCAGTGCCCACTCGGCCGGAGGCTCTGCTGCTGGGGTGAGGGGGCGTGGGTCTTTACGGGGCGGGTGTCGGGTGCAGGGGGGTCGAGCCGAGGTTCTGCTGGTCCTGGGTGTCGAAGGTGGACCAGAGGGCTGCGGTGAGCAGGAGGAGCGCGCCGAAGACGAGGTAGACCGGCCTGCCTCCGAAGCGGTCGAAGAGGAAGCCGGTGGCGAGGATCGCTCCGGCGCTGACCACGCGGATGACGGCGTCGAGAAGGCCGTGCCAGGTGCCGAGCAGGGTGGCAGGGGCACGGAGTTGGACGAGGAGTCCGGCCGACCTGAGGTACACGGTGAAGCCGAGGCCGAAGAGGACGAGGGCGGCCGCAAGGATCCACTGACTCCCACCGAGCACCGCCACCGTCAGGGTGCCGGCTCCCGCGAGGGCGGTGGCCCAGCGCAGGCTTGCGTAGATGCCCTGCGGGCCGGCCTTGGCGACGACGAGGCCGCCGATGACGGCTCCGATGGTGGAGAACGCCAGGAAGGAACCGGCGCGGGCCGGTGACATGGCGAAGGTCTCCCTCATGAGTGACAGCAGGGAGAGGATCACCGTCGAGAGGGCGAGCACGGTCAGGGCGTGGAAGGTGAGGAAGCGGCGCCAGGCCGGGCTGGAGAGGAGTGTCCTCGCCACTGTGGGGCGGGACGGGAGGGGGGCGGGGGCGGGTTCCTCTTCGGGCGCGGCGCCGCCGGTCTTCACGCCGATCGTCGCGCCGGAGCCCTGTGCGTGGACGGACGTCGGGTGCGCTGATCCCGGCTGCCGGGCCACGACAGCGATGAAGCCGGCGAAGACGGCCAGGGCGAGGACCTGGAGGCCGGCGGCGACGAGGAGAGCCCGGGAACCGGGGAGCAGGGCGATGACCAGGCCCGCGACGACCGGGGAGAGGAGTTCGGCGGCCGATCGGATGGTTCCGCCGATGCCCTGGACCCGGACGAGGGTCTTGGCGTCGAGGATCCGCGGCAGGAGTACGAACAGGGCCATCTCCCCGATGTGGTGGACGAGGTCCACCGTTGCCGCCGCGACGACGATCGCCCACAGGTGGGACGAGAGGAACGCGGAGCCGATGCCGATGAAGACGAAAACGCCGATCTTGACGAGGTAGGCCACGATCAGCACGGTCTTGGGGTTGCCCCGGTCCAGTAGGGGGCCGGCCGCGACGGAGGCGACGACCTCCACGCCGTAGCCCACGCAGTACACCAGGCCGACCGTGCTGACCAGGCCGGAGAGGTCCAGGGCCAGGTTGGCGAACGCGATGTCGTAGATGCCCTCGCTCAGGGAGCGGGACATGACGAGCACGGCGAAGACCACGAGGAGCAGCGTCAGCCAGCGTGCTGCGGTGGGGGGCGAAGGGCGGCCGGTCCTCGGCTCCTGCTCGGTCGCGGTCACTGGTAGGCCAGCTCTCGGACGACGTTGCCCGCGAGAGCGGCACCCGGCGCGTCGAAGGTCGGCAGTAATCCGTCGGCGGGGACTGGGACGAAGAGTTCAGGCAGGCGCGCGCCGCGGGCGTCGTGAACTTCGTACTCCACCCGGTAGCGGAGCGTCCCGCTGCCCCGGGCCCGCATGAGCACACCCGGTTCGATCGTCAGGACGGCCCGCGAGTCCTGCGGGAAGGGAAGGATCTGGCTGGCCCCGAAGGTGGGAGAGTCCGCGCGGCGGTCGATGAGCTGGAGTTCCATCTCAGGATTGTCGTACAGCAGTGGGGACAGCTTCAGTGTGAGATGAGGATGGGCGCTGAAATACTGCGACGTTGGAGCCGATGCCGTACGAGTCGTCGCGAATGGACTGGTAGGAGCCGACCGCGGCGGTGACGGTAGCGAGTTCCGACGCGGGCAGGGCAGGCTGCTCCCCGGCGAGGTCTCGGTCGATGAAGTAGCGATGGAGTTCGCCGCCGATCTCGGCGGAGGCGACGACGCCCTGCTCGGTCGCACCGCCGAGCCAGCTGCGGGACACCAATCAATTTGGCGTTGGTGTGCTGGGAGACCTCGCGCAGCACCTCGAACCCGGCCGCCGGCGGGAGCCTGTAGGTCGCGACGAGGACACCGATGGCCTGGTCAACTGGGAAGACGTCACCACCCGCTTCAACGCCGTGGCCAACACCTGAGCCCGCAAGTACGCTCCCGGCCCGGTCCTGATGGAACTGCGCGTCAGCGCCCGCGCCGTGGACGTCGTCGTGTGGGACAGCGACCCCACGGTCCCCGGCGCCCGC
>NZ_JBMNDR010000149.1:0-12382 GCF_052543235.1 Streptomyces sp. SAS_272
GGAACGTTCCGGCACGGGCTCTGGCCTGCCGCTGACCGACCGGTGGCGACGATTGCCTCCGACGGCCGGGCGGTGGCGCTCAAGCCGGGCTGACGGCACGCCCGTTGAAAACTCCGGTGGGGTTCGCGTCGCGATCCGGCCCGTGGCCGGCGGACAGCGCCGGTGCCCGTCCGTGCCCTGAGAAATGATCGAGGGGCCGCTTCAGATCTCCTCTGAAACGGCCCCTGACCTGCGACTTCGAAAAGTCGGGACGACAGGATTTGAACCTGCGACCCCTTGACCCCCAGTCAAGTGCGCTACCAAGCTGCGCCACGTCCCGGTGCGCTCCGCACGGTGTTGCCCGTGTGATCGCGCGAACAGCACTTTACCCCACTCGCAGCGCTGCGCCGTAGCGGGCCCTCGCGCGGGACAATCGGGATATGGACCGTTGGGGCAGCACAGGAGGCACGAGCGACGACCGGCCCGCCGGCGCCAGGGACCGGGACGGCGAGGGGCGGGCGCGCAACGCCCGGCCCCGGGACGGACTCGGCCGGCCCCTGCCGTACGGGGCCCCCGGGGTCGAGCGGCAGCCCGAGGGTCTCGTGCGCACCCCGCAGGAGACCGTCGCCGAGGCGCAGGCGCTGCTGGACGCCGGGAAGCCCTTCCACGCGCACGAGGTGTTCGAGGACGCCTGGAAGTCGGGCCCGGCTGCGGAGCGCACCCTGTGGCGGGGCCTCGCCCAGCTCGCCGTGGGTCTCACGCACGCGGCCCGGGGGAACCTCACGGGCGGGGTGCGGCTGCTGCGGCGCGGCGCCGGGGCCGCCGAGGAGTGGACGGCCGGCGCGGGAGAGGACCGGCCGTACGGGCTGGATCTCACGGGGCTGGCACGGTGGGCGCGCGAGCTGGCGGCCTCGGTGGAGCGGTCGGGCGCGGCGGTGGACGCACAGGCCCGGGCGCCGCGGCTGCGCTGACTCCCGGCCCGGCCCGTTCTCGCCTCGGCGAAGGCGGCCGCCGTGCGTCCCCGCTCCGTGCGTCCGGCTTCCGCCCCCGTGTCCCCGGCGGCTCCCGGCGGCTCCCGGGCCGTCTACCGCAGCAGCAGCTGCAGTCCGCCCACGACGGTCGCCGCGATCACCAGCTGCTCGAACAGCCGCTGGTTGATGCGGTGCACCGCCCACTTGCCGAACAGCGCGCCGGGAACGACGAACGCGACGAGGGCGGCGTCCAGAAGCAGCGAACGGCCGTCGATCAGGCCGAGGCCCACGCTGAACGGCACCTTCGACATGTTGACGATCAGGAAGAAGAACGCCGAGGTGCCGAGGAAGCCGAGCTTGCGGAAGCCGGCCGAGAGCAGGTACATCGACATGACCGGGCCGCCCGCGTTGGCGACCATCGTGGTGAAACCGCCGAGCACGCCGTAGGAACGGGCCTTGAGGCGTCCGGCCCGGGTGACCACGGCGTCGGGGTCGTCCGCCGCGTCGGCCGTGCGCCGCCGCCACACCGTGACGCCCGCCATCAGCAGCAGGATCGCGCCGATCGAGGTCCGGACGATCCCGTCGTCGGCCCACACCAGGAACAGCGTGCCGAGGACCACGCCGGCCGCGACCGCCGGGAACAGCCGCCACAGCGTGGGCCAGTGGGCGTGCCGCCGGTAGGTGAGGACGGCCAGGACGTCCCCGGCGATGAGGATCGGCAGCAGGACGCCTGTGGAGGCGCGGGCGGGCAGGACCGCCGCGAAGACGGCGAGGCTGACCGTGTTGGCTCCGCTGACGGCCGTCTTGGAGAAGCCGACGAGCACGGCCGCGAGGGCGAGGGCGGCGAACTCCCAGCCGGTGATGTGCCACAGGGTCATCGTGTTCATGCGGGGGCCGATGCTACGCACATCCGTCGAACACCCGACAGGCCGTCTCGCCAGGTGACCGGCGCCCGGAGCAGCCGAGGCCGGGGACGGCGCGGGCCAGGGGCGCGAGTCACCGGCGCGTGCGGCGGGCGCGCGCCGTCAGTGCCGTTCGACCAGCACCGCGGTGCCCTGTCCGACGCCCACGCACATCGTGGCCAGCCCGCGCTCGGCCCCGGTACGGCGCATGCGGTGCAGGAGCGTGGTGAGGATGCGGGCTCCCGAACCGCCCAGCGGATGGCCGAGGGCGATCGCCCCGCCGCTCGGGTTGACCAGGTCGGGGTCGACGCCCAGCCTGTCCACGCAGGCGAGCGCCTGGGCGGCGAACGCCTCGTTGAACTCGGCCTCCTGGACGTCCTCGACGCTCCACTCGGCGCGGGCCAGCGCCTTGCGGGTGGCGGGCACCGGACCGAGCCCCATCACGTCGGGGTGGACGCCGGCGGAGGCCCCGGCGACATAACGGCCCAGCGACTCGAGGCCCAGCTCGTTGAGCGCCTCCTCGCTGACCAGGAGGAGTCCCGCCGCACCGTCGTTCATGGGCGAGGAGTTGCCGGCGGTGACCGTGCCGCCCTCCCGGAAGACCGGCTTCAGCCGGGCCAGCTTCTCGTACGAGGTGTCCTCGCGAATGCCCTCGTCGACGTCGACGAGCACGCCGTCGGGACGCCGCACCGGCAGCATCTCGTCGTCGAAGTGGCCGTTCTCCCGGGCCTGCGCGGCCAGCCGGTGGCTGCGCAGGGCGAACTCGTCCTGGCGTCGGCGCGTGATCCCGTACCGGACGGCGACCTCCTCGGCCGTCTCCCCCATGGCCAGCAGTCCGTGCAGGTCCTTCATGGCGGGGTTCACCAGACGCCAGCCGAGCCGGGTGTCCACCGTCTCGACGCGCTGCGGAAGGGCCTCCTCGGGGCGGGCCAGGACGAAGGGGGCACGGCTCATCGACTCGGAGCCGCCCGCGATCACGATGTCGGCCTCGCCCGCGGCGATGGTGCGGGCCGCGGTCGTCACGGCCTCGAGGCCGGAGGCGCACAGCCGGTTCACCGTCGCGCCCGGCACGGTCTCGGGCAGACCGGCGAGCAGGGCGGCCATCCGGGCGACGTTGCGGTTGTCCTCGCCGGCCTGGTTGGCCGCGCCCCAGTAGACGTCGTCGACGCGGGCCGGGTCGAGCGCGGGCACCTCGGCGACGAGCCCGCGGACGACGGCGGCGGCGAGGTCGTCGGGCCGGACGGAGGACAGGGCTCCGCGCAGTCTTCCGACGGGGGTGCGGCGGGCGGCCGCGAAGTGGACGGGGCGCACGACGGACTCCTTGATTAGCACTGCTAGTTTTCGACTATAGACCCCGACGCGCCGCCCTGGGAAGATCCCCGGACGCCTTCGCCGACGCAGCTGGAGCAGCGATGACCGCATCCGTCGTCACCGGTACCCGCCTCCTCACCGGGACCCACGGCACGATCGCCGCGCGCGAGTGGTCACCGCCGGTCCCCCGCAGCCTGGCCCTCGTGGTGCACGGCTACGGCGAGCACGCCGGCCGCTACGAGGAACTCGCCGGCGTCCTGACCGGTCACGGCGCGGCCGTCCACGCCCCCGACCACCGCGGGCACGGCAGGTCGGCGGGCGAGCGCGTGGTGATCGAGGACTTCGAGGACGTCGTCACCGACCTGCACGCCGTGGCGGAACTCGCCGTGGCCGCCCACCCGGGCCTGCCGCTGGTCGTGATCGGGCACTCGATGGGCGGCCTGATCGCGGCCCGGTACGCCCAGCGCCACGGCGCCCGTCTCGCCGCGCTGGTGCTGTCCGGCCCGGTGATCGGCGACTGGCCGCTGCCGGCGCGGCTGCTGGCGTACGACGAGATCCCCGACGTTCCCGTCAGCCCCGCCGCGCTCTCCCGCGACCCGGCGGTCGGCGCGGCGTACGCGGCGGATCCGCTGGTCTGGCACGGACCGATGAAGCGGCCCACGCTGGAGGCCTTCGTACGGACCCTGGCGACCGTCGCCGAGCACGGCGACGTCGGCGCGCTGCCGCTGCTGTGGCTGCACGGCGACGACGACCGGCTGGTGCCGCTGCCCGGCAGCCGGACCGGCGTCGAGCGGCTCGGCGGCGGCGCGCACACCGAGCGGATCTACCCGGGCGCCCGGCACGAGGTCTTCCACGAGACGAACAGGGCGGACGTGTTCGCGGACCTGACCCGCTTCCTCGACCGGGCCCTCTCCGCCTGAGCCCGGACGCCCTCCCCGGGGGACCGGGGAATCGGGGAAAGCACCTGTTTGCAGCGGTACGCCCGGGGCACCCGCGCCTGCATGGAGTGGTTGCGCGTCGCCGCCTGCGTGGGCGAGGACCCCGAGTTGTTCTTCCCCGTGGGCACGGCCGGACCGGCCCTGCGGGAGGCCGCGGAGGCCAAGCGGGTCTGCGCCCGCTGCCCGGTGCGCGCCGAGTGCCTGTCCTACGCCCTCGGCAGTGGACAGACCTCGGGTGTCTGGGGCGGTACGGGCGAGTTGGAGCGCGCGGAACTGCTCCGTACCGCACCACACGACGCGACGAGGAGGAGCACCGTATGACTGTCGTGAAGAGCCCCCTGCCCGAGCCCGCCCGCCAGATCACGTTCGACGCGCTGCAGGGCACCCTCGTGGATCTCCTCGGCCTCTCCCTGATCGGCAAGCAGGCGCACTGGAACATCGTGGGCCCCCGGTTCCGCTCGATCCACCTCCAGCTGGACGAGGTCGTCACCGCGGCCCGCTCCTACGCCGACACCGTCGCCGAGCGGGCGGCCGCGCTGGGCCTGCCGCCGGACGGCCGCCCCGAGACGATCGCGTCCGCGTTCACCCTGCCCTCCCCCAAGGACGGCTGGGTGCGGGACGAGGACGTCGTCCAGGTGATCGCCGAGTCCCTGGGGGCCGCCATCACACGGCTGCGCGAGCGGATCACGGCGACCGAGGAAGCGGACCCGGTGACGCAGGACCTGCTGATCGGCATCACCGCCGACCTCGAGAAGCAGCGCTGGATGTTCGAGGCGGAGAACTGGCCGCGCGAGAGCTGACCCGCTCCGGCGCCGCGCCGGCGCCGCTGCGGCCTCAGCGGGCGAGCCGGGACAGCGCCGCCGAGACCAGGGTGCGCACACCCGGCGCGAGCACCGAGAGGTCGGGCGCGAACAGCGGGCTGTGGTTGCCCGGCACGCCCGCCGCCTTCTCCCACACACCCTCCCCCGGCGCCGCCTCCCACACCGGCGCCGGGGTCGAGGTCACGTACCAGTAGTCGTACGGCACGCCTTGCGGAGCGAGCAGGGAGAAGTCCTCGCTGCCGAGCGCCTGGCCGAAGTCGAACACCGCGTCCGGACCGAAGAGTTCCCGGTGGACGGCGGCGATCTCACCGTCCAGCGAAGGGTCGTTGACCGTGGTCGGGCAGCCGGGCCGAACGGTGACGTCCGGCGGGCGCGGGCAGCCCGCGGCGGCGCACTCCGCCTCGGCGATCCGCTGGATCGCCGCGAGGAGCCGGGCCCGCACCCGGGTGTCCTGGGTGCGGATATTGACCCCGAGCCGCGCCTCGTCCGGAATGGTGTTGGACGTCGTGCCGGCGTGGAAGCGCCCCACGGTGAGCACCGCCGACTCGTTCGCGGCGATCTCCCGGGCGACCACCGTCTGCAGCCGGGTCACGACGAAGGCGGCGGTCACCACGGGGTCGACCGTCGACTCCGGCCGGGACCCGTGTCCGCCCACGCCGTGCACGACGACGTCCACGTCGTCCGACGCCGACAGGGTCAGCCCGGGGGTGTGCGGGTAGAACCCGGCGAGCCCGGGTGCGACATGCTGGCCGAACAGCACGTCGGGGCGCGGGAAGCGGTCGTGGACGCCGTCGGCGACCATCGCCGCCGCTCCGCCGCCGACCTCCTCCGCGGGCTGCCCGACCACGACGAGCGTCCCGGACCACGTCTCGCGGGCGGCGGCGAGCGACTCGGCGGCCGTCGCCAGCCAGGTGACGTGCAGGTCGTGGCCGCAGGCGTGCATCACGCCGTCGGTCGTCGAGGCGTAGGAGAGGCCCGTCGCCTCCTTCACGGGCAGCGCGTCCATGTCACCGCGCAGCCACACCACCGGCCCCTCGCCGTTGGCCAGCACCCCGACCACGCCGGTGCGGGCCACGCCCTCCGTCACTCGGTACCCGGCCGCCCGCAGTCGCCCGGTCAGGGCGGCGGCGGTGCGGTGCTCCCGGAACGACAGCTCGGGGTGGCGGTGCAGATCCTGGTAGAAGTCCTCCAGCCGCCCGGATTCCAGGTCCGGGGTGATCTCCCGGGCCAGGCGGGCGACGACGGCCGGTTCGGTCATTCCGCGCATGCGGCCACGTTACGCGGGACGCCCCGCCGCGGTCGGCCGATCGGTACCGATCCCGGTCCCTGTGCCGGCCCCCGGACGTTCGATCGCCGCACGGTCTCGCCGCGAGGGGGAGCCGCCGGAAGCGGCCGTCACCGGAGGGCCGGCGTCCTCGCCGTCCCGCCGTCCCGCGCCGCGACCTGAGGCATGATCGAGCCATGACCGCCCCGAGCCCGTCGGGCCCCGCCGCCCCCATCCGGGTCCTTCTCGCCGACGACCAGGACATGGTCCGCACCGGCTTCCGTTTCTTCCTCGACGCGCAGCCGGACATCACAGTGGTCGCGGAGGCCGCCGACGGCGAGGAGGCGGTGGCGCTGGCCCGCAGCGTGCGGCCGGACGTGTGCCTGCTGGACATCCGGATGCCGAAGCTGGACGGTCTCGCGGCCACCCGGCTGCTGGCCGGACCGGACGTCCGGGACCCGCTGCGGGTGGTCGTGGTCACCACCTTCGACCTCGACGAGTACGTGTACGGGGCGCTGCGCGGCGGCGCCTGCGGCTTCCTGCTGAAGGACTCCGGACCGACGCTCCTCGCGGAGGCGGTCCGGGCGGCCGCAGCGGGCGACTCCCTGGTCTCGCCGTCGGTGACCGTACGTCTGCTCCAGCACCTGACCGGCCCGCAGACCGCGGCGGCCGACCGGCCCGTCGCCCTTCCGGACACGCTCGCCGAACCGCTGACCGAACGGGAGCTGGACGTCGTCCGGCTGGTGGCCCTCGGCCGGACCAACGCCGAGATCGCCGCAGGGCTCCACGTCTCCCTGTCCACGGTGAAGACGCACCTGTCGAGCGTCCAGCTGAAACTGGGCGCCCGCAATCGCGTCGAGATCGCGGCCTGGGCCTGGCAGCACGGGCACGCGCGGCCGCGGACCTGAGGCCGCCGGGTTCAGAGGCCCAGTACGCGCGTGATGGTGCGCAGCACCCCGTCGTCGTTGTTGGAGGGCGCCAGGTGGCGGGCCCTGCGCACGACCTCGGGGTGGGCGTTGGCCATGGCGAACGACCAGTCGGCGGCGTCCAGCATCTGCAGGTCGTTGAGGTAGTCGCCGAACACCATGGTCTGCGCGGGCGTGACGCCGAGCTCGTGCTGCAGGCGGCGCAGCGCGGCGCCCTTGTGGGCGGTGCGGTTCAGGACGTCGACCCAGTGCTCGCCCGAGACCACGACCTGGTGGGTCCGCGCGAAGGGCGCGAGTGCCGGGGCGGTGCTCTCCTCGGCCGACCCGAAGTCGTACAGGGCGATCTTGAGGATGTCGTCGTCGACGGCGGTGACGTCCTCGACGACGCGGTGGCGCAGGTAGTACCTGGCCACCTCGGTCACGAACGGCTCGTCGGCCCGCTCGACGTAAGCCGACCGCTTCCCGCAGACCACGGCGCCGACGTCGACGCCGGCGGCCGAGAGCTCGCGCACGGCCTCCGTCACCTGCACGACGACGGCCGGGTCCAGCGGATCCGAGCTCAGCTCCTGCCCGTCGCGCACGACGTACGCGCCGTTCTCCGCGATGAACGCCATTCCCTCGGCCGCCCCGGCGACCTCGGCGAAGTCCGCTGCCAGCGTGGCGTACTGACGTCCGCTCGCCGGGGCGAAGTGGACGCCTCGCTCGCGCAGCAGCGCCAGCACGCGCCACAGGTCCGCGGGCGCCTTCTTCTCGTCGTCGAGGAGCGTGCCGTCCATGTCGGTGACGATCAGCCGGATGTCTGCGGGAGCCGTCGGGGGCTCGGAGGCGGCCTGTCCGGGGGCGTGCGTGTACGGCATGTGCTGCTTCCTGTAGGTGGACGACCGGATTTTCACCCTACCGGGGACAACGGTGATCATCCGGCGGCACAATGGCGGCAGAGGCCCGGGGCACGTCAGGGCGCGGGCAGGACGCGGGAAGGGGCGGTCACGTGAGCGGGCCGGGACGGCTGGACACCAGCGTGGCGCACAACGCGCGGGTGTGGAACTACTGGATCGGCGGCAAGGACAACTACGAGGTCGACCGGGGCGTCGGCGAGCACGTGGCCGGGATGTTCCCGCTCATCCGGGAGATCGCCCGCGCGGACCGCTGGTTCCTCGGACAGGCGGTGCAATTCCTCGCCGAGGAGCGCGGCGTGCGGCAGTTCCTGGACATCGGCACCGGGCTGCCGACGGCGGACAACACCCACGAGATCGCCCAGCGCATCGCGCCGGAGTCGCGGATCGTCTACGTCGACAACGACCCCATCGTGCTCGCGCACGCCCGCACCCTGCTGACCGGCACCGCACAGGGCCGCACCGACTACATCGACGCGGACGTGCACGACCCGGCCGCGATCCTCGAACGCGCGGGCCGCTCCCTGGACTTCACGCGGCCGGTCGCGGTGATGATGCTGGGCATCCTGAACTTCGTCCTGGACGTCGAGGCGGCCCGGGACATCGTCCGGCGGGTCATGGCCGACGTCCCTTCCGGCAGCTTCCTGGTCCTGACGCACCCCACCCACGACGGCGAGGTGGGCGGCGAGGGTCAGATCCCGGCGATGAAGTTCTGGAACGAGAACGCCAAGCCGCCGATCACCGCCCGCAGCGGAGCGGAGATCGCCGCGTTCTTCGACGGCCTGGAGCTGCTGGAACCGGGCCTGGTGTCGTGCTCGCGCTGGCGCGGCACGGCCGACTCCCTCGCGGTGGTGCCGCAGTACGGCGCGGTCGCCGTGAAACCCTGACGGGCGTACGGGCACGCGCCGATCGTGGAGGACGTATGACCACCCTTGCCGATCCCGTCCCCGGCGGACGTCCCGGGGACGTCGAGCGGGCGACCGCGCTCGGCGGGGAGCTGGCCGCGGCGGGCGTGCACGGCGTCGTGCTGGCCTACGTCGACACCGCGGGGATCGGCAGGGTGAAGGCGGTCCCCACGGGCAGGCTTGCCTCGGCGGCGGCCTGGGGCGTCGGGATGTCGCCGGTGTTCGACACGTTCCTGGCGAACGACGCCGTCGTCACGACCGACGTGCTGGGCTCGCCCGACGGCGATCTGCGCCTCTACCCGGACCTCGACCGGCTGGTCGTTCTGGCGGGTCAGCCCGGCTGGGCGTGGGCGCCGGTCGACCGCGTCACCCAGGACGGCGACCGTCATCCGGGCTGCTCCCGCACGTTCCTGCGCCACGTCGTCGCGGACGCGGCCCGGGTGCACGGTCTCGCCTTCCGGGCGGCCGTCGAGATCGAGTGGGCGGTCGGCCTGGACTCCGCGCCCGCCGGCGAGTTCGTCCCGGCCGCCGGCGGACCGGCGTACGGCGCGACGCGACAGGTCGAGCTGAGCGAGTACACCGCCGACGTGCTGGCCGCATGCGCGGCGCAGGGCGTCGACGTCGAGCAGATCCATCCCGAGTACGCGCCCGGCCAGTTCGAGATCTCCGTGGGCGCTCTCGACCCGGTGGCGGCGGCCGACCGCAGCGTCCTCGTCCGCCAGACCGTGCGGGCGGTGGCCCGCCGTCACGGGCTGCGGGTCTCCTTCTCCCCCGCGGTCGTGGCGAAGGGCGTCGGCAACGGCGGCCATGTGCATCTCTCCGCGTGGCGGGACGGCGTGAACCTGCACGCGGGCGGCGACCGGCGGCACGGCATGACGGCCGACGCGGAGGCGTTCGCCGCGGGCGTCCTGGCCCGTCTCCCGGCGCTGACGGCGGTGACCGCGCCCAGCCCGGCCAGTGCTCTGCGGCTGCGGCCCTCGCAGTGGGCGGGGGCGTTCACCGCGTGGGGCCTGGAGACCCGCGAGTGCGCGGTGCGCCTGGTGCGGGGCACCGCGGGCCGGCGCGCGGAACAGGCGAACCTGGAGGTCAAGCCGGTCGACCTGGCCGCCAACCCGTATCTGGTCCTCGGCTGCCTCATCGCGGCCGGGCTGGACGGGATGTCCTCGGGCGCGGTGCTGCCCGAGGAGAGCACCGGGGACCCGGTGCGGCTCGGCGCCGGCGAGGCCGCGGCCCGGGGGGTGCGCCGGCTGCCGACCTCGCTCGCCGGGGCCGTCGCCGAGTTCCGGGCCGACGAGGTGCTGCGCGCCGCCCTCGGCCCGGTCCTCGCCGACGCGGTGACCGCCGTGCGGCAGGGCGAGATCGACGCCGTCGACGGGCTCGACGACGACCAGGTCGCCGCCGCGTACCGCTGGGTGTACTGAGATGGCCGGCCGGGCGGTCCACGAGGCGCTGGCGGAGCTGCGGCTGGTCGACCAGCACTGCCACGGTGTGGTCACCGACCCGCTGGACCGGCCCGGTTTCGAGGCGCTGCTGACCGAGGGGGGCCTCTGGCCGGGGTTCTCCACCTTCGACACGCCCGTCGGTGTGGCGGTGCGCCGCCACTGTGCGCCCCTGCTCGACCTCGACCCGCACGCCCCCGCCGACGTCTATCTGGCCCGGCGCGCCGCACTGGGCCCGCAGGAGGTGAACCGGCGGTTCCTCCGGGCCTGCCGCACCGGCGTGTTCTGCGTCGACACCGGGTTCGCCCCGCACCGCGTCACCACGCCCGCCGAGCTGGCCACGGCCGCGGAAGAGGCGGTCGCGCGCGAGGTCGTGCGGCTGGAGGCGGTCGCCGAGGCCGTCGCCGCGCGGGGCGTCGACGCCGACGGGTACGCCGACGCGTTCCGGGCGGCCGCGCTGGACGCGGTCCGGCGGCCGGGGGTGGTGGGGGTCAAGTCGGTGGCCGCCTACCGGACCGGGTTCGACCTCGACCCGGCCCGGCCCGCGGACGCCGACGTCACCCGGGCCGCCCGGCGCTGGCTGGCGGGCGGCGGACGGCTGGCGGACCCGGTGCTGATGCGGCATCTGCTGTGGACGGCGGTCGATCTGGGGCTGCCGCTGCAACTGCACACCGGGTTCGGCGACAACGACATCCGGCTGCACCGGGTGGATCCGACGCATCTCACGGACTGGCTGCACCTCATGGCGGGCACCATCCCTGTGCTGCTCCTGCACTGCTGGCCCTACCAGCGGCAAGCCGCCTACCTGGCCGCGGTGTTCGAGCAGGTGTACCTGGACGTGGGGCTCACCCTGCATCATGTGGGTCCCGTGCGAGCGCGGGCGGTCCTGGAGGAGGCGCTGGAGATCACACCGTTCCGCAAACTGCTCTACAGCTCGGACGCCTATGGTGTGTCGGAGTTCTACTGGCTCGGCGCGCTGGCCTTCCGCCGGGGTCTCGGAGACCTGCTCCAGGACCGGGTGGACGCGGGCGAACTGAGCCTTCCCGACGCGCTGTGCCTGGCGCGCCGGGCCGGAGCCGACAACGCCCGCCGGGTCTACCGGCTTCCCGACGGACACTGAAAGTATGATCGAACAATGTCTGACTTGACCGAGACCACACCGGGTTGGCTGAGCTCCGACGAGCTCGAGATGGCACGCGCCCGTATGCCGATCCTGTACGTCGAGGCCGTGCCCGTGCGCGTCGACGACAGCGGCGAAGTCACCAGCGTCGGCCTGCTGCTGCGGATAGGGCCGGACGGCAACGTCAACCGGACTCTGGTGTCCGGCCGCGTCCTGCACCACGAACGCGTCCGGGACGCTCTGCTGCGCCACCTCGAGAAGGACCTCGGCCCGGTGGCGCTGCCCCGGGTGCCGACCTCGCTCCAGCCGTTCACGGTGGCCGAGTACTTCCCGACGCAGGGCCTCACCCCGTACCACGACCCGCGCCAGCACGCCGTGTCGCTGGCCTACATCGTGCCGGTGACGGGCGACTGCCGCCCCCGGCAGGACGCGCTGGACCTGGTGTGGTTCAGCCCGCAGGAGGCCGCCTCCCTGGCGGTGCAGAGCGAGATGCCCGGCGGGCACGGGTTCCTGCTCCGGCAGGCCCTGGCCCACGTGGGCCTCTCGGCCTCCTGACCGGGATGCCGCCGGCCCAGCGCGCGCTGGTCGGAGCCGCCGCGAGCCGCCCCTGCACGATCGTGGTGTGCAGGGGCTGCTGTTGCGGCGACGGCGGCAAGCATCCCGGCTTCGACCACGAGTGGCAGCTGGCGCGGCTGCGTGGGGCCGCGTCCGCGTCGGGCGGCGGCTTCGCCGTCCACACGACCGACTGCCTCGGCCCCTGCGACCAGGCGAACGTGATCGTCGTGCAGCCCTCGGCCGCCGGCCGCAGGGCGGGCGGCCGGGCCGCCTGGGTCGGCTTCGCCATGGACGACGACTGCACGGAGGAGATCCTGGCGTGGGCGGCGGCGGGTGGTCCCGGCCTTGCCTTCCCTTC
>NZ_JBMNDR010000150.1:0-12291 GCF_052543235.1 Streptomyces sp. SAS_272
GTGGACGTCGTCGTGTGGGACAGCGACCCCACGGTCCCCGGCGCCCGCGGCGCCGATCCCGGCCGGGTCGGCCAGCACGGCCTGGAGATCGTCGAGGCAGTCAGCGAGGAACTGTTCATGGAGCAGGAACCGGTCGGCAAGCGCATCACGGCCCGTATCGCCCTGTCCGACACCGAGCCCGGCTCCCGCACGGCTCCCGGAGCCCGCAAGGCTGCTGAGCGCTCCCATGGGCGGCCCGACGGTTCACCCCGCAGGCCTCGTGGGCGATCAAGGATCCGGCGCGGGCCGCTGTGCGGGGCAGAATGCGAAGTGGCGGGCGCCCTCACAGCAGTGCCTGTTTCTGAACCTCGGCTGTGGTGAGCCAGAGAACCAGTAGCGACGCAGAGCGGGCCGGGAAGCGCTGTGGCTTCCCGGCCCGCTGATGGCTCGGTAGTGATGCTGGTGGTGAACGCATCACCTACCACTACACCCCGGCCGCTGCCCAGACCCTCGCCGCACTCAACCCTCACCTGACGTTCGTCTACCTCTCCGGCCTCGGCACCGACAGCACCGACAGCACCGACAGCACCGACAGCACCGACAGCACCGAACACGGCCACACCCGATGGGCCCGAGTCAAAGGCCGCACCGAGAACGCGATCAAACCGAGACTCGAAGTCCTACATTCAGCCCGTTCGCTCACCCCCCACCCAACACACCAACTACCCATTTGCGGATCGACAGTTGGCTTAGAGGTCGTTCTCTTTCCGAACCTCGTGTGCGGATTCTGCTGGTCAGGCATGGGGTGGCGGCCGTCACGGAAGCCTCGACTCGTTGCTGGACGAGTTGCCGTGGGGGTGTCGGATGCCGTCGATGCGGGCGGTTCTGGAAGCGCGGCGGAAGGCCGCGGCAGTGCGGGTGGAGGAGCTCGAGGCCGAGCTGGAGCGGGTGCGGGCGGACTTGGCGGACGCCGAAGAAGTCCTCAGGCGCCGGGTGATCGGTCTCGAGCAGTACTTGGAGGCGCTGGCCGAGGAGGAACAGCCCGTCGAGATGGCCGTCGATCCGTCGCGGAGGAAGCCGGTGGGTCCGCGCCGTGCGGTGCCGCATCGCCAGAACGCGGCCGGACTGGAAGATCTGTCGGTGGACTATCAGGCGGTGATGGCCGCTGCCGCGGAGGCCGGAGCCGACGGGTTGGGTGCCCGGCGGGCGGCAGTGGTGCTGGGCTGGGACAGTGCGTCTGCCTCCCGCGTCGAGGGCGCGAGAGCACGTCTGAAGCGGCTGGTGGAACGGGGCTGGCTGATCGAGGAGAAGCCGGGCAGGTTCACGCTGCCTGAGTGGGAACGGCCCGATGATGATGCCGGGCGGCCAGGCGGCGGTTCATGAGAGCGATCATGGACCAGCGGATGACGGCTTCGCTGGTGTCGGTGCGTCGTTCGTAGTCGCGGACCAGGCGCCGGCTGCGCAGGAGCCAGGCGAAGGACCGTTCCACGACCCAGCGCCGCGGCAGTGGCTGGAAGCCGCGGACGTCGTCCGGGCGGCGGACGATGTCGAGGACGATTCCCAGGTGCTGGGCGGTCCAGTCGGTGAGGTGTCCGGTGTAGCCGCCGTCGGCCCAGATGCGCGTCAGGTGCCGGAAGTTCCTCTTCGCCGCGGGCAGCAGGACCCGGGCGGCGTCCCGGTCGGTCACCGATGCCGGACTGACCTGCACGTCCAGGAGGAGTCCGAGGGTGTCGGTGAGCAGATGCCGCTTGCGCCCGTTGATCTTTTTGCCCGCGTCGAACCCGCGTGAGGCGTGGGCGACGGTGGCGTCCGCCTTCACCGACTGCGAGTCCACGACCGCGGCACCGGGTTCCGGGCCGCGGCCCTCACCGGTGCGGACCGCCTCGCGGAACCGTTCGTGCAGCTCGGTCACCAGGCCGGTGTCCCGCCAGCGGGCGAAGAAGGCATAGACGCGCGGCCAGGGCGGGAAGTCGGCGGGCATCGCCCGCCACTTGATGCCGTTGTCGACGAGGTAGCGCACCGCGTCGATCATCTGCCGGTGGCAGTAGCCCTCCGGCCGGCCGCCGCGGCCCGCCAGCCAGCCCGGAACCGGCAGTAGTTCTTTCAGCACAGTCCACTCGGCATCGCTCATGTCCGAGCCGTAACGGGGCCGGCGATCCGGCCGGTCGTAGGCGTTCCCGAACCTGTGGGCGAGGCAGTCACACCCACGGGTGGACGAACTGGACTCGGCGACCACGCCCACGCGACACTTCGACAACAGGGCCTCTTGATCCTCGCTGGACTCGACATCCGCGAGCTACCAAGAGGCCCTTCCTCCATGCACCCGCACCAGACAACTCACTCGAACCAGGCCCCTGTTCGAAGCCGTTCGACCGCGCGAGCGGATAGAGAACGACCTCTTAGACCGTGTCCTATGTGGTGAGGCGGACGGACGTTGACTCGGTATGGGGCGGGGAACGTGGAGCTGGATCGTGCCGGACGGACTGTGGGAGATCGCCAAGCCGCTGATCCCGCCCTCGAGAGTGCGGCCGCAGGGCGGCGGGACGCAGGACACCCCTGATGAGACGTCGTTCGCGGCGATCATCTACGTCCTGGTCAGCGGCTGCGCCTGGCGCCAGCCTGCCCGCCGCGCCATCGCCTTCCCGTACACGCACCCCAGCGTTGTCAACGTCACTGTCGGTATGCGCAACCCCGACCGACTGACACGGAACGTGGAACTGCACCGGAGAACCGTCCCCGAGGCCCTCTGGGACGATCTCCGCGCTCAGAGGCTGATCAGGCCGGACGTGCCGCGCAGCGCTCATCGAGCGGAATGCGACCGTCTGAAAGTCGTGCCGAAGCCACCGCACACCCCGTCGCCCCCGCCCACCTCGACCAGGTCGCTCGCGCCCTGGGCCGCCTGGTCACCGACAGGCGGGTCCGGGCAGTGACAGGCAGATGACAGTCGATCGGTAGGGGACCGACAGGCCAGATGCCTGGTGGCCTACAGCAACCGGTCCATATCGTCTTGTCGTGACCGTAAACCACGAGGAAGAAGTGCACGAGCACGACCGGGGCCTCTCCTACGACCTTCCCCTTCTCGCCCGTCGCCGGATGGTACGGCTGCTGGCGGGGGTGAGCCTGGTGCCGCTGGTGGGCTGCACTTCCGAGGAGGAGACCACGGCGTCCTCGTCCCCGTCGCTCTCCCCGTCGTCCGCGTCGTCGCCCGTTCAGTGCGAGACGATCCCCGAGGAGACCGAAGGCCCCTTCCCCGGCGACGGTTCCAACGGCGTCAACGTCCTGAGGGAGAGCGGTGTCGTCCGCAGCGACATCACGCAGAGCTTCGGCGACTCCGCAGGGGGTACCGCCGAGGGCGTGCCCCTGACGATCACGCTCACGGTGGTGGACGCGGCCTCCGGCTGCGGCACCCCCAAGAAGGGCGCCGCCGTCTACATCTGGCAATGCGACCAGGAGGGCAGGTACTCCCTGTACAACGACGGCGTGACGGACGAGAACTACCTGCGCGGCGTCCAGGAGGCGGACGGCAAGGGACAGGTCACGTTCAAGAGCATCTTCCCCGGCTGCTACCCGGGCCGCTGGCCGCACATCCACTTCGAGGTCTACGACAGCCTGGCCGACGCCACCGCGGCCAGGTCCATCACGAACATCTCGCAGCTCGCGCTGCCGAAGGACGTGAGCGACAGGGTGTACGCCACCGACGGCTACAGCGAGAGCGTGAGGAATCTCAGCAAGCTCTCCCTGGAGTCGGACATGGTCTTCAGCGACGGCTACAACCAGCAGCTCGCGAAAGTCACCGGCACCGTCGAGCAGGGGTACACCGCAACGCTGACGGTTCCGGTGTGACCCGTCACAGCTGAACGGCTCGGGGTTCATTCCGCGCGCTCTACATCCAGCCTCTCCGGCTCCCACCCCGTCCCACCGACAGGGGCACTGAGCTGCCACTCGGCTTGACTCTGTCTGGAATCCTGCCGTGGTCGAGGTCAGCTGCGGCGGCTCGCGAGTACGCAGCAGCCGCAGCCGGCCGCATGGGCGGCTCCGAGCGACCTCAAGCGCGCTGCCCATGGCCCTCCGATAGTTGTACGACCCGAAGCGGACCGAGCCCGGCGTCGTGACCGTCCGGGCGATGAACGCGGCGTCCTTCGCGAAGGTCGACGTACCGTCGTTGGCACCGAAGCGGGCTCGGTAGTCGTAGTGGCGAAGGTAGTTGCCGGAGCTGTCGCGGAACGAGTAGCCACCCGCGCTGGCCAGTCCGGCGACGGCCGTGAAGGTGGACGCCTGTTTGAGCGCGGTGGTGCTGGAAGTGCTTGCCACGGGGGGGTGATCAAGGGGCAAGGCCCACGTTCGGCGAGGCATCCAGTCCGATGCGGCCCCCTGCACCGACAACTTCCTCGTTCTGAACCGGTCTATCGCTGTGTCTGCCTGGTCCCCGCAGTGCACGGCGGCCTTCGCCTGTGTTCCAGGTCTGGAAACACATGGGACCGGTACGGGCCGCAAACGTGTGTGTGCCGGTGCTGCCGCTCAGCGGGACGGGTTCGCCTGAGCCCGCCCCTGCAGAACCGACGCTGCGCAGAGCAGCCGTCTTCTACCCCGCGAACGGTGGGCCCAGGAGCACCACCTCCAGCGCACTTCCCTCCTCCGGCCGGTCCGTGCGCGGCTCGTCCTGGTTATGGGGCAGGGATTCCCAGCGGAGATAGTAGGTGCCGGTGTCGTTCCGGCCGGCCAGGTCGGCCTGCAGTCGCACCGCCAGCCCAGGGTAAGTGCCGCGCATATCCGTGATCTCGTCGGACAGCTCCGGGGTCGAGGCCTCCGCCACGAGGTGCAGGCCACCGTCGATGACGATGCTCCGCGTTTCACCCGAGAAGTGAAGTCGACGCGGATGTTGCCGTCCTCCAGGCACTGTCACGTTGGCTGACCGGTGGGATGATCTTCTGGTTGATCAGCTGGGAAGGGCTGTCCGTGGGGAGCGCGTCGCTGTCGTACAAGGGGCACCGGTATCCGGTCGAGGTCATCTCCCACTGCGTGTGGCTGTATCACCGCTTCCCGTTGTCGTTCCGCGAGGTCGAGGAGCTGATGCTCGGGCGCGGCGCCCTTCTCCTATGAGTCGGTGCGGCGGTGGTGTGTGAAGTTCGGGCAGCGGTACGCGAGTGCGCTGCGCCGCCGGCAACCCTGGCCTGGGGACAAGTGGCACCTGGACGAGGTCTTTCATCAAGATCAATGGAGAACAGAAGTACCTATGGCGGGCCGTCGACCAGGACGACAACGTTCCGGACATCCTGGTGCAGAACCGCCGGGACGAGGCCGCGGCCAGGTGTTTCTTCCGCAGGCTGATGAAAAGACCGGTGCGGTGCCGCGGGTGGTCGTCACGGACAAGCTCCGCTCCTACGGCGCGGCCCACCGCGAGGTCATGCCCTCGGTGAACATCGCTCGCACAAGGGCCTGAACAACCGGGCGGAGAACAGCCACCAGCCCACCAGGCAGCGTGAACGGGCGAAGGGCTTCCGCTCCGTGGGTGGGGCCCAGCGGTTCCTGTCCGCGTTCAGCGGTATCTCGCCCCGCTTCCGGCCCCGCCGCCATCTGATGCCCGCTCACGACTACCGAGCCGAGATGACCGTCCGCTTCGCCGTCTGGGACCAGATCACCGAAGTCGCCGGCCTCGCCACCGAGGCCTGAACGCAGCCCGGAACCAGGCTCCACCACACCACACCACGACGCGCCGTCAGGCAGCCACTCAGCCAACAACGTGACAACGCCGCCGGTATGCCTTGGCCGTCATCGTCGGCAGCAGCTGCCCGCAGGCGCACGGATGACGGGCTGTTCCGTCCGGTGCCCCGTACGCGGAGAGAGGGCACCGAACGGAACTACGCCGTCCGGGAGGTGGGCACCGCTCAGGAGGTGAGCACCGCGAGGTCCACGGCGTTGGCGATGGCCTGCATGCCCGCGCTGTTGGGGTGCAGATGGTCGCCGCTGTCGTAGGCGGGGAGCAATCGCGCCGGGTTGGCCGGGTCCCGGAGCGCCGCGTCGAAGTCGATCACCGCGTCGAACGCGCCGCTGGTCCGGATCCAGTCGTTGACCTGGGCGCGGATGGCGGCCTTGGCGGTGGTCTGCGAGGAGTGCGGCAGGATCGTCCCGCCGATGATTCGGACACCGGCCGTGTGTGCTTGGTCGATCATGGTCTGGTAGCCGGCGATGATCTCGTCGGCGGTGGTGGGGAAGGCGGTGGAGTTGATGTCGTTGATGCCCTCCAGCACGATGGCGTTCTTCACGCCCGCCTGGGTCAGGACGTCGTGGGAGAACCGGGTCACGGCCGCGATGCCCTGCGGCACGGACGGGCTGTCGTGGACCACGCGGTTGCCGCCGATGCCCGCGTCGACCACGCCGAGGCGCTGGCCGCCGGACTGGGCCTGGAGCCGCCGGGCGAGGTAGTCGGGCCAGCGCTGGTTGGCGTTGTCGGTGGCGCTGGATCCGTCGGTGATGGAGTCACCGATGGCGACGACGGTTCCCCTGGCCGTGGGTGACACGACGTCGAGTCCGGCGACGTAGAACCAGCGGGCCGTGGTGGTGGTGAAGTTCGTCGCGGCCGCCTCGGCCGCGTGGTCGCCCGTGCCCGCAGCGGACAGGTACGAGGTCTGGTGGGCGTCGTAGTGGTAGGTCGAGGCACCGGTGGTGCCCGGGAGGTAGACGCTCACCAGCAGGTTCTGCTCCGCGACGACCGGCATCGGGATGACGTCGCTGGTCAGTTCCTGCCCGGCGGGGATGGTCGGCGTGGCCGAACGGCCGAAGGTGACGGTGTGTGTGGTGCCCGCGACCGCGGTGGCGCCGCTGGACTGGACCGCCACCGTGACGGCGCCTACCGAGAGGGCGGTCGTGCTGCGCAGGTTGGACAGTCGGATGCGCAGCCCCGCGCCGGAGGTGTTGTTGTGGACGACCATCCGGATGGTCTGCGAGGTGAAGGTCTGGCCGCCGCTGACCATGGCCGGGCCCCAGGTCGCCGAGCGAAGGCGCTCGGTCAGGCTCCACTGCTGGTTGGTGGTGTTCTTGCAGGTCCACTGGATGATCGCGTGGTCGTCCGCGGTGGAGTTGTCGGAGACGTCCAGGCACAGGCCGCTGCGGGCGGAGACGATCTCCGAACCGCTGAAGGTCCAGTTCTGGTTGCCGGCGCGGGTGCAGGGCCACTGAATGATCGCGGCCCCCGCGTTCGTGGAGCCGTTCTGGACGTCCATGCACTTGCCGCTGTTGATGTTGACCAGCGAGAAGGTGCCGTCGCCGTTGTCGACCGCCTCCCACAGCTGGCCGGGGCCGCCGGAGGCGGTCTTCTGCACGACTGCGGCGCCGTTGGCCAGGGAGTCCGACAGCACGGCGGCGTTCTTGCCGCTGTTGGTCGCTGTCAGCGTGTAGACGTGGCCGCCCTGCGGCGCGCCCGCGGCCGAGGCGTCTGCCGCCGGGACGAGGGCGAGTCCGACAGCGGCCAGACAGGTGGCGGATGCCGTGGCCGTGAGCCTGGCGGAGAGTCTTCGGGAGATGTGCATGTGCGGCCCTTCATTGCTGAGTGGGGACGTGCGGCTCTGCCACGTAGGGACGTGCGGGTCGGAGGTACTCCGGCTCACAGCGGCCACGCAGGAGGCGCGTCGTGGCGCTGTGGCCCGGGAAGAGGTACGGGCGACGCGGCCGTGACGGGTGGTCAGGAGGTGGGCTGGAACGTCCACAGCAGGTTGTTGTTGGTCACCCAGGTCCACTGCTTGGTCACGGACCCGGAGGGGACCTGTCCGCCGCCGTCGAGGACGAGTCCGGTGGTGCGGTTGGCGATCGAGTACTGGCCGTTGCCGCGGTCGGTTATCTTCCACTGCTGGTGGGGGCCGCCGTTCCAGGCCGCTTGCTGGGCTGGAGCGCCGTTGCCGGTCGAGCCCCAGCCGTCGGCGACCATGCCGTTGGCGCGGTTGACCAGCCTGTAGTAGCCGTCGCCGAGGTCGACGGCCTGCCACTGGAGGTTGGGGTTGTCGACCGGCGTCCACTGCTTGAGGTTCGAGCCGCTGGCGACGTTGCCGCCGCTGTCCAGGGCCAGACCGTCCGTGACGTTGATCAGACGGAAGTACGAGGCCGGATTGAAGGTGACCTTCAGCGAGACGATGGCGTCGTTGTTGCCGGTCACCCGCAGGTCGGGATTGTCCGCAGTGAACGTCCAAGCCGTGCCGGTGAAGTTGTCGCCGGAGTAGCCCGTCACCCGGTAGCCCTGGGGCACCCTGAGCGAGGAGATGGTCGCGGACCCCACCCCCGCGGCCGACAGCTGGGAGGAGGTGTAGCCGCCCAGCGTCAGGACGGCGCTCGCCGAGGAGTAACTCACGTCCTGGAACACGGTCACCCGGGCTCCGCCGGCGGCCGTGGGGACGCCGCTGACCTCGACGCAGACCACGGAGTCATTGGCGTCCGGGGCGGTAGCCGGGACGGTGACGCTGATCTGGCCGCCGTTGACGGCGTAGGTGAGCGAGGCCGAGGGGTTGTTCATCAGGTAGACGCGGCTGATCGTGTTGGTGATCGCCGGGATCTGCAGCACGCCGCCCGCGGGCCAGGTGAAGACGTGGGCGAACAGCTTGCCGTCCTTCTTGGTGGCCCTCCCCCAGGTGGGGTCGGTGGTGAAGGGGCTTGCCGTGGCTCCGTGCACGCTGTCGCCGTACGTCGCCATCCAGGAGGCCAGGCCGCGCAGGATGGTCACGGATCCGGCGGTGACCGAGCCGTCGCCCTTGGGGCCGATGTTCAGCAGGAAGTTGCCGTCCCGCGAGACGCAGGTGACGAGCTCCTGAACGAAATCTCTGACGGGGCGGTAGGAGTTCTCTCGGCCCGCCTGGTAACCCCAGGCACCGTTCATGGTGTCGCATCTCTCCCACTGGCGGTCCAGCGGCGCGTTGGGGACACCGAACTCCGCGACCGTGTAGTCGCCCAGACCGAGGTCCCGCTTGACCCGTTCGTTGACGACGAGTCCGGGCTTGCGGGAGATCAGCCAGTTGTAGAGGTCGACACCGTCCGACCGGAGCCACCAGTCCTCGAGGGTGGGGCTGGAGGGTTCGCCGAACCAGTCGCCGTCGAACCACAGGAGCGCCGGGTCGTAGCGGTCCAGCAGCTCCTGCAGCTGGGCTTTCATGTCCGCGATATAACCCGTGCGGGCAGCCTGCGAGGCCATGGTTGTGAGGCCCCCTCGGATGGTCTGGGAGGGGTGGTTCCAGTCCAGGATCGAGTAGTAGAGCCCGAACTTGACGCCTCGTGCCTCGCACTCGGTCTTCAGCGTCGCCAGCAGATCACCCTGGACACCCGCGTAGTCGTGCAGGTTGTACAGCTTCGTGCCGGTGGTGTCGGTGAAGCTGGGGACGTTGGAGTCCCACATGGCGAAGCCTTCATGGTGTTTGGCAGTGATGACCAGGTACTTCATGCCGGCGTCCGCCGCCAGTTGGGCGATGGTTGCCGCGTTGAACGCAGTGGGGTTGAAGTGCGCGGACACCTGGGTCTGGTAGTTGGCCTTGGACCAGCTCTCGGAGCTGAAGGCCCACTCGCCGTGGCCGAGGTAGGAGTAGGACCCGAAGTGGATGAACATCCCGAACCGGGCCTGGTACCACCAGTCCATCTTCGAGGAGACCGAGTACGCCTCGGCGGCGGTGGGCCACAGGGCCTGCGGCAGTCCGAAGGCCACGGTGCCGCCGGCGAGGGCGGCGGCCTTGATGAGGGAGCGCCTGCTGAGGGGAGCGGACGTCATTTGCGGCTCCAGAAGGCCAGAAGGGGTGAAGGAGACGGGGCGGGTCGACAGTCGTTCGTCCGCAGGCCACATCTCCTCGGACATCGGATGTATTAAGGGGCACGCCCTCGCATCCTGTCTAGAGCTAGGGACATAGATAAGAAATTTCCTCATCGCTGCCCCACGATCAGGTCAACACGCAAAAATAGATAGGATCTATCGCAGGTCGATGCGTGGACGATGAAGGGAACCGCAGCGTGGACGCGGCGCAGTTGCTGGCGCAGATGATGGTCCCGGCGCCGATGCGGCCCGGTTGGGCTGAGGCGCTGGCGATGGACCACTCAGTGATCCCGTACGAGCGGCTGCTGGGTGTGGATGCCCGGCTGGTGGGCGCCGCGGCGCGGCCGGTGATCATCTCGCAGACCATCGTGGTCGACCAGGGCAAGGTGTTCGTCTCGTCCTCGTTCGTCGCCGCGTGCGAGTCGGTGGGTGATTCCGTGCAGCCGGCGCCGCCGGGCAACGGGCCCGCCAAGGGGCATGTGAAGCGCGCTTTCTCCTCGATCAACACGCTGTTCGTCCAGCACGTGGCCGGCTACACGGGTTCCCACACCGACGAGCGCGGCCGGAACACGCAAGGCGAGGCGGTATCGACGCTCGCCCAGCTGGACGACCTGCTGCAGGAGTGGATCGTCTGCGGGTGGCAGGAACGCGAGCACGACGGGCTGCGGCACCCGATGATGCCCCGCCGCGCTCTGTCGCCGAACGAGATGCGGGCGGCGCTGGTCGCCGTGTGCGGGTATGTGCCGGTGCCGCTGGGGCGCGAGGACTACATCGAGCCTGATGCCCGTGAAGCGGCAGAAGATCAACGACTACGGCATCCGCATCGACTACCGCACCTACGACCACCAGGTCCTCAACCCCTACCGCGGCGGGCGCTCGCCGGCGGCGGACGGCCTGTGGGAGATCCACTACGACCCGCACGCCCCCGGCCAATTCTGGGTGCGCCTGCCGAAACCCGGCCGGCCGCGGGGTACGGGTGGGAGGCGGTGCCGTGGATCCACCGCACCCTGGCCACCGCCCCGTTCACCGACTTCGCCTGGCAGCACGTAAGGAACACCGTCGCCCAGCGCGGCAGCCGCGTGAACCACGAACACGACCTGGCCCTCGCCCTGCGCGAGCTGCTCGAACGCGTCGCCGCCGGACACGGGAGCCGCCGGGACAAGGTCGTCGCCGCCCGGGCCCGGGCCCACGGCGCCGCGAACGAGGGCGGTGCGGTGTGGGGGATCCTGTACGGCCAAGGGCTTGAGGCGGAAGACTGCTCGCCGAGGATGAGGGCGGGGAGGACGCCGTCGAAGACGAAGAGATGGCAGGCGCAACGGGCGGTGGATGCCAGCCCTTTGAGCCCGTCGACGCCACAGGCGTGGCAGCGGCCGGGACCGCAGACGGCCAGGCACCTCCGGTACGAGATTCCACGATCACGGTCTACGACCCCTTTGAGGAATCACTGCGATGGTGAACGCCGTCTCCAACGACGCCGCCGGGTTCGCTCCCCTGGCCGCTCCGACCCTCTGGCAGAGCTGGGACGCCTTCGTCCACCGGGCTCCGGCGCCCGCACGGCACGCCGCGGACCCTGCCTGGTCGCAGACGGACCGGGAGGACTATCCCTCCGAACTCGCCGTCATGCGCACCCCCGCCATGGACAGCGTCTTCACCGCCGTGCGACGGCTGCTGCTGGTCAACCGCCGCCAGCAGGCCGGCGCCCGGCGCGGCCTGATCATCTCCGGCCCGGCTACGACGGGTAAGACCACCACGATGATGTCGCTCGGGCGGTCCTTCCAACTGGCCGACGCCCGCCAGCACCCCGGCCAGGACGGCAGAAGACCAGTGCTGTTCATCAGCTTGCCGCCGGCCGCCACCCCGAAGATGCTCGTCAGCGAGTTCGCCCGGTTCCTCGGCATGCCCGTCACCGACCGCCTCAACCAGACCCAGATCACCGGCGCCGTGCGCAACCTGCTGTGCGAGCTGGGCACCCAGCTGGTCCTCGTCGACGACGTGCACCTCCTGGACACCCAGCGGCGCGCTAGCGCGGAAACCTCCGACCAGCTCAAGTACCTCGGCGACCGCATCCCGGCCACCTTCGTGTACTCCGCCATCGACATCGAGACTTCTTCCCTGCTCAGCGGGGTGCGCGGGGCGCAGATCGCCGGCCGCTTCAAGATCTTCCGCCACCGCCCGCCGGCCTACGCCACCGAGCAGGACCGGGGAGTGTGGAACGAACTCGTGCGGTCCATGGAAGACCTGCTGCGGCTGCGCGCGCACCGGACCGGAACCCTGGTCAAGCACGCCGCCTACCTCCACGCCCGCACCGGCGGGCGGATCGGCAGCCGCTCCCACCTCATCCGCGAAGCCGCTCTGGTCGCCATCACCGAAGGCGCCGAACGGATCACCAAGCAGCTGTTCGCGGAGGTCGAACTCGACGCAGCCGCCGAAATCCAGGCCCGGCCGGCCCTGCCCGCACGACAAAAGCGGTAGGGCATCCGCAATGGCGCACCGGTCCAGCACGCCCACACCCGTCCGCCTGCCCCAGGGCAGGC
>NZ_JBMNDR010000151.1:0-12060 GCF_052543235.1 Streptomyces sp. SAS_272
CAATCCACGGCCGAGTCGTCACACCATCACGAACGGCCGAATTGTCTGACGGGTCACGCCCGACCAGGACATCTCAACAAGATCGTGTTACGAGCTCTAAGGGGGTCCTTCGTCCACAGGAGGCCCTTGTGCACACCACCGACGCATCCGGTGCGCCCCAGAAATGGGAGCTCTACCGTCACGCAGTCGTGGACATCCACTTCCACGACCGGACCGTACGGGTCGAACCGCGTGCGCCGAGCACGGCCGAGGGATCCTTCCCGGAACCGGCCGGCAGCGCCACCCTTCATGTGATCACGGCCTGGAATCCTCGCGGCCGTACCGCCTCCGCCGAGTTCAACGCCCGTGCCCAGGGCTTGTTACTCGATGAGCTTGACCGACGGCGGCTCACCTGGTGGCCCGCGGCAGGAGGCGACGCGTACGGCACGCACGTCGAGGAGAGCGTCGCCGTCGTCGGCATTAGCGACGGCGCGGCGCGCGAACTGGGGCGGCGCTTCGGTCAGGACGCGATTTTCGTCTGGACTCCCGACGCATGGCGTGTATCGGCGTGCGACAGCGACACCTCCGCCGTGAGTGGATGGGCGGCGTTCGCCAGGAGCGGCCGAACGTCACGGCTTCCTCCGGCCGACGGCACCGGCGACGGCCTTTGGAGCGCCCCGTCGGACCGCCGCTTCGACGACCGCTGATGTACATGAGCGCCGGCGTACGGCAGGAGCGATGACGATGGGCATGCACCCCATGCGGACCCCGGACCGCTGTCCCCGCTGCGGCAGGCCCCTCACCGGCCCACCGGCCGAGCGGGTCAGGGTCGACGGCTTCCCGGCGGAGGTGAGGTACGAGACCGACCCCCTGTGCGGTGCACGCTGGCACGTGTGGGACAAGACGTCTCCGCTGCGCCGCCTGGCTCGCCCCTGTGTGGATGGCACGGACTGACGTCGCGATGCTCCGCGGGCGGCGCCGACGGCAACACCGGCCGCGGCGGGAATGAAGCCCGCTACCACCAGCGGATACTGGATCGCCGGAACTCGGCCGGTGACACTGAAACACCCATCGCCCAAGGTCACGATATGTACGAGGCCGTATGGATTGTCAGACCGCGCAGATAACCTGACGACGTGTACGACATGACGGACCCGGTAGTCGCTCGCCAGGCGGCGAAAGCCGCTGAACAAGAGCGCCTGAGACGTGCGCGTGAACGCAGGGAGAGCCAGGGTTCCTCGGGCGTGAGCGGTTTCGTTCAGCGCAAGTGGCGTTGGCTCGGGGTCGGGGGCGGCGAGGCGGTCGAAACCGTGCTGGCCATGCTCACGGAGACAGCGGCCGCCGCCGGAATGCCCGAGGCGGAACGGGCTGTCCTCACGCAGGCCCTCGAAGGCGATCCGGACCGCGAGAGCCTGTTGCCCGCTGTGCACGCGGGGCTGAGTCTCCTGTCGGCGGAGTCGGTTCTCGGCCATCTGCGGAACCTCTGGGCCAACGGTGTGCGATGGCTCAACGAGGCAGGCCTGGAGCGGTGCAGGGTGTTGTGTTCGACGGCGCCCAGCCTGGACCTGGTCAGCAAGCGTTCCCACGCGGTCTCGGGCGGACCCGCCTTCAGTCTCTTCGCGACCGCGGCCACTCGCGGGGCGATACCCGTGCCGAACCGGTTTCTCGACGAGCTTCTCCCGTGGGCGCCCCTGTCCGTCATCGACGATCTGATCGACCACGGTGGCCTCATGCCCGAGGACGCCCCCTGGACGAGACGGGACGCCGAGGAAGGCCTCTACCTGCGCGCGCGTCTCGCACCAGCGGGGGTCACCGGCGAGCAGGCCGAGCGCCTCGCATGGCAGGCGTACCTGCGCCGGCAGTCCTTCCTCCTCGGTGAGACCCTCGTACGGCAGGAACCGGACGACGTGTGGGACCTGCTGTACGACGTCGTCATGGACGGCGACGTAACAGCCGTCAGCGCACTCGACGCGGCACTGCCCCGGCCCCAGCAGATCGAGCTTCGCGACCTCAAGTCGGGTGCGCTGTCCGGGCAGTGGCCGCTGAGCATGACCGAGGACCGAGGACTCTGGCTGCTGATGGCCACCCTGTGGCGCCCAAGGGACCTTGTCGACGCCGGACGCAGTCCGTTCTACGCCCTCGTGGCCCTGAACCGCGCCTACGACCTCGTGAAGGCCGGTGACCTGGAGGCGGCGGCCGAGCAGGCTCGCTCCCTCACCCGGGACAGCGCTGGCAACCGCAAGGTTCCGGCGGACCTGGTGCAGGAGGCCCACGCCCTTGGGGCGTACGTGGCCGTGGTCCAGAGCGAACGGCTCGATTCGCCCGGGGGGCGGGACAGGCTTCTCGACTCCGCTGAGGAGCAGGCCGGTAAGGCCGCCGCGCAGGGAGGGGACGTCGCCGAACGCAACCTCCGGCTCCTTCGCGCCTGGAGGGGGACGAGAAGGAACGACCGCGGTCCGTTCAACAATCCGTTCCTCGACATCGGCTTCGATCACGGGGCCGGCGGGTGGGAGGAGCGCTGCCGGGAGATATTCCGGGAGCGCGAGGGCGACGCCAGGGCCCAGTCGGAACTGAACATGGCCGAGGAACGCATCCGTGGCGCGCTGCGCGGCGAGGCGGGCTGGGACGTCTTCTACCAGCTGCCGCTCGACCGGTCGCGATACGTCATGCCCTCCCAGGTGCCCAAGCATCTGGTGCCCCCGGTGGCGGCCCTGCCCCGCCGGACTCCAGTCACCAGTGGCGGCGAGCTGGAGGCTGTCCGTGCCCGTGCCGCCGTCGAGCTGCTCGATGATTTCCGGACCACCGCGCCGCGCCTGGACCGCCACAGTTCCACGGGATGACCGCGTCGTAGTCCTGACCAACCGTCCGAGCCGAATGAAGCAGAGCAGCCCTGATGCCTCCGAAGAAGAAGACTCCCAAGAGGGAGCGAGCACACCGCCCGTGCCCCGCGTGCGGCCAGACGCAACCCGGAGCGCAGGGCGCACCGCCACCGCACAAACCCGGAGGCCTCAAGCGCCGCCGGGGACGGCACACGGATGCCGGGGACAATCCCACGGAGACCGGTGTCGCCGAAGCTCCTCCTCGTCCTGATCCGATCGACGCGATGACGGTCATCAAAGGGGTGGCGGCCCGCGTACCGGAGGCACTGCAGGCCGCCGGAGCCGACGAGGTGCCCCCGGCCGGCGCGCTCACCGCGGCGGTGCGCAGGGCGGTCCTGGACGAGTTCCGCACGCGCGCCCAGTTCGCCGGTCGTCTCGCCGAGATCGACGCGCTGCTCTGGTCCCGGGCGGGAGACAGCCGCGAAACCGTCGAGGGCGCGATGAGGGCGCACCTGCGGGAACTGCGGCTGCTGCGGGTGACGGAGCCCGAGGAGAGCGACCGGTTCGTGGTGACGGAGGGCGAGGGAGACGCCTTCGAACTGCTGAGTCCGGCGTATGTGGACGAGTTGACAGGAAAGGTCATCCTCGCGGGCCAACTGCGGCGTATCGCCCGGCCGGCGGATGTGAAGGCGGGGAAGGAAGCATGACGGCAGCGGGAATCGACTTCGGGACCACCAACTCGGTCGCGGCCCAGTGGAACGGCGAGTACGTCGAGGTCCTGGAGATCGGCGGGCAGGGCCTGGACGCGAACTGGGGGCGCCGGGGGTTCGAGCTGCTCTACCCCTCGGTCGTCGGCACGAGTTCCCTGCGGCCGGGCACCCTGTTCGGCTGGGAGGCGAAACTCCGTTCCGAGCAGGCCGTCGAGGCGTGCAAGCGGATGCTGCGCGAGGAGCCCTTCGTCACGCTCGGCGGTCAGCGGTTCGCCGCGACCACGGCCGCCGCCGGCGTCTTCCACGCCATCGCAGGCGCGGCTGAGGAGGAGGCCGCCACCGAGATCCGCGAGGCCGTCATCACCGTGCCCGCCAACGCGACCGGCGCGGCCCGCTTCCGAACCCGCGAGGCCGCCCGTGCCGCGGGCCTCACGGTCCGCACTCTGCTGAACGAGCCGACGGCCGCGGCGATCGCGTACGCGCACGAGATGGAGGTCGACGGCGAGTTCCTGGTCTTCGACTGGGGTGGCGGCACGATGGACGCCACCCTCCTCCTGCACGACGACGGGTTCTTCGACGAGAAGGCGAGCCGGGGCGTCAACCGCCTCGGCGGCCTGGAGATCGACGCCCGGCTGCGCCGTATGGTTCTCGACCGGGCGCCCGCGCGTGGGCGGTGGAGCGATTCCGAGAAGCGGATGTTCAGCCTGGAGATCGAGCGGGCCAAGATCCTCCTCTCCCATCAGGAATCGGTCCGCGTCCGAACTCCCGATGACGTCACCGTCGAGATCGGGCAGGACGAGTTCTCCGAGGCCATCCAGGACCTCATCAACCAGGCCCTCGACCCGGTGGAGGAATGCCTGGAGCAGGCTCGGATCGCCCCGCAGGACCTCACCGCGGTGCTGATGATCGGTGGCAGCAGCCAGATCCCGGCCGTGCGCGCCGCGGTCTCGGAGGCGCTCGACTGCGAGCTCGTGGACACCTCGCTGTGCGACCCGATGACCGCGGTCGCCGAGGGGGCGGCCATCAGTGCCGCGGCCATGGACGGCGAGCTGAAAAGCATCATCCGGGTGGTCAACACGCATGCCCTGGGCACGATCACCAAGGACCGCGAGGGCAGACGGAGCTTCAGCGCCCTCATCGACCGGAACCAGCGCCTGCCGCAGCAGCGCGTGAAGTCGTACGAGCCGACGAAGGACAACGTCTCCCAGCTGACCGTCGAGGTCTGGGAGGGAGACCCGGACCGCGAGGTCGACCACCCGGACAACGTCAAACTGACCGACCTCGTCCTGACCTACCCGCGGCGCTGCACGGCCGAGGACGGTGTCTTCGACCTGGAGTACACATACAGCAAGGAAGGCCTGCTGACCGTCAGGGCCACCCTGCAGAAGACCGGCGAGGTGGTCCTCGACGGCGAGGTGAAGGTGTTCGGGGACGGGAACGTGCTGCCGGAGGTGAAGAAGGAACTCGACCGGCTGCTCTCCCTCACCCCGGCCGCCCGGGCCGCGACCACGCCGACCCATCCCCAGCAGGCGAACGCCAACTCCCGGAGCAACGGCGTGGCCAAGCCCGCTCCTCCCCGTTCCGCGGCACCGACGGCCGGCCCGCCCACGGCCGCGCCGCCGCTCGTCATCGACGGATCCAACCTCGCGTGGAACGGGCGGCCACCGCGTACGGCGGGCGGCAAGCCGAGCTTCGCGGCGCTGGAAGCCGCCGTACGGTCGCTGCGGTTCAAGCACGCCGATCGCGACATCCACGTGGTGGTCGACGCCACCCTTCGCCACGACGTGTCCGCCGAGGAACGGCCCCGCGTGGAGGCGGCCATCGCCGACGGCACCGTCGTCCAGCCCCCGGCCGGAACCGAGGGCCGTGGCGACGCACTCGTGATCAGCATCGCCCACGAGGTCGGCGGAGTCATCGTCTCCAACGACAACTTCGCACCGTTCCAGCGGGCGAATCCGTGGCTGCGGGACGCGGGAAGGGTCATGGGGGCCACTCACTCGCAGGGGGTGTGGGTCTTCAACCGGCGCGTACCCAATCCGGCGACGCCTGTCCAGCGAAGGTGACGCCCACATCGGGCACCATCCTGAAGCAGACACTTCTCGGCTCCCCCTCCACCGACAAAGGCGCAGCTGACATGAGTGATTCCACCGCCAGCCCCGCAGAGACGCAGTCCCGAGCCCGCTATCTCCTGGACGGGCGGCGGGTGACACCCACCGACCTGCTCAGCGCCGGGCTGCTCGCGGAGGGCGAACATCTGACGTTCGTACGGCCCCGGATGGGCGAGACGCACGAGGCCACGGTCACGTCCCGGGGATGGATCCGGCTGGCGGACGGGGAGGAGTTCCGTTCACCATCCAAGGCGGCCATGGTCGCTGTCGGGTACGGGACGTTCGACGGGTGGGAGGCGTGGCAGGTGGACGACGGCCGATTCCTGACGCAGTTGCGCCAGGAACTGCTGGACCGGGCCGCCGAGGAAGCCGACCCCTCGGAACCGGAGGAACAACAACAGACGTCGCTCTCGCCCAGCGAGCGGCACGCCCGGCTGAAGAAGGCCCGCGAGTCGGCCGCGGCAGGAAGCCCGTTCGCCCTCTCCGTGCAGGAGCTGCTGGGCTGGTGGGGTGCGACAGGCCGAGGACTTGTCAACGAGCAGATCGAAGCCGAGCTCGCCAACCACAGCCTCATCACGTCGCCCGAATTCGACAAGGTCCCTCTGACCGCGACGGTCCACCTGGTCAAGGCCGCGGAAGAAGACGCCGAGAACATTCCTCTCGCCGGGTTGCCGTCGGCCGTCACAGTTCCGGCCGGCACGTCCGAGGAACAGGAATCCCGCGAGACCGGGCTGACCGTGGGCACCCTGCCGTCCGCGCTCGGCGGCGTCATCAGCGTCAAACCGACGGCCACCTTCGAGGAGGTCATCACGTTGATGGTGCTCCACGACTTCTCCCAGCTGCCGGTCCTTGCCGGTCCGCACAGCCTGCGGGGATCCGTCTCGTGGAAGTCGATAGCCCGTGCCCGGCACGCCGACCCCGGCGCCCGCCTCTCCCAGGCCATCGTGGACGCTCGGGACGTCCGCTACGACCACGACCTGATCGACGTCCTGCCCACACTGGCCGAGCACGACTTCGTCCTCGTCAGGGACCAGCGGAACGCCATCGCCGGCATCGTCACCGCCGCCGACGTGGCCCAGGCCTACGGTGATCTGGCCGGACACTTTCTCCTGATCGGGGAGATGGACCGCAGGCTGCGGCAGGTCATCGCGGGCGCCTTCACCCTGCCCGAGGTCACGAAGCTCTGCGACCCGAAGGGCGAACGCATCACTTCCTTCGGCGACATGAGCATCGGCGACTACAAACGTGTACTGGAGCATCCCGAACTGTGGCAGCAACTCGGATGGCCACTCGACCGCAAGGTGTTCATCGAGCGGCTTGAGGAGATCCGCCGAATCCGCAACAACGTCATGCACTTCAACAGCAGCGATCCCCTGCCGAAGGGCGACGTGGACAAGATCCGCAACCTCAACAAGCTGCTGAGGGAGTACGGGGAGTAGATCGGGGAACTCCCGCCCGCACACCGGCGCTTACACGCCACACGCCGTCGCCCACGGCGGCTCGCTGTGTGCGCGTCGACCCTGGGCACATCAGGTTGTACCCGGCAGCGTAAGCGCCATGAACAGCGAGCACTCACCCACCTCCACTGCCGCGACCGCAACGCGTGGCGCGGCAGAAGCGGACACCCCGACAGATGAGTTCACCATGCGCTTCAGCTCGACTCCCCGGGATGCCCACCTCGCCCGCCGCCTGGTCTCGGACCGGCTCGACGCGTGGGGGCACCCCTACATGTCTACCGCAAACGAGACACTGAGCGTTTTCAGTGTGGCCACTGATCGGGTGACGGGGGCGGTGTGAGGTCGGGGTGCGCAACGGACAGGGCTCCCGTGCCGTTGAGGGAGGTGTTCGACGTCTCAACTCAGCAGCACAGGAGCCCTGTTGGTTCCGTATCCTGCCGCACTCGACCTGCCCCACGCCCTGGTCGAGTGGGTCACGATGCTCATCGTCACCCGTGAGGGTGACCGCCGGTGCAAACTCCCGCCGCACCGCCGTGCGCTGGTCGCACTCGTGTACCTGCGCCGCCATGACACCCTCGCCCGTATCGCCAGAGCCTTCGGGATATCCGTCGGCACCGCCCACGCCTATGTCACCGCGGTCACCGGCCTGCTCGCCGAGCAGGCCCCCGGCCTGCTGAAGACGCTGCGCGTGCACGACCCGGACTTCGTCCTCCTAGACGGCACGCTCGCCGAGTGCGACCGCGTCGGCGACGGCAGGGCCGACTACTCCTCGAAACACAAGCGGCACGGGGTGAACGTGCAGGTCGTCACGGACCCGGCCGGTGAGATTCTGTGGCTGTCGCCGGCACTGCCGGGCCGGACCCACGATCTGACGGCCGCCCGCACCCACAAGATCCTCCGGATCTGCGCACGCCAGGGCGTCCCGATCCTCGCCGACATGGCCTACATCGGTGCGGGCGACTGGGTCACCACCGCCAAGCGCCGCCCGCCAGGCGGTGAACTCACCCTCACCGAGCGGACCGAGAACCGGGCCCTGTCCGCGACCCGGGCACCTGTCGAACGAGGCATGGCACGGCTGAAGTCCTGGCAGATCTTCCGCAGATCCCGCATCAGCCCCAACCGCATGAGCGTCATCACCAAAGCCGTCCTCACCCTGGAGAAGCAACGCTGAAAACGCTCAGTGATCTCGTTGTGCCGCTTCTGTGCGCTTTTGCGCTCGCGGCCATCGAGGTTGAGTTCCTCGTCGAAGGCATCGAAGGCGCCCTTGGTGCTGTCGTTCATCGTGCTGTCGTGCTCGTTTCTGCCGGCCGGGTAGATCGTGGTGCCCGGTGCCGGCTCCGGGGTCCCGTACGTGGTGGGGCGCCCGGGGTGGGTGCCTTCACTGGGGACAGACGACGTAACTCGGCGGTAGCGCGACGGGTGTGATGAGAGTTCAGTCGCAGTCGCGGCAGCGGCTGCTGGCGCCCTCGAACATGGCCGCCGGATGGACGACGAAGCAGGCCGTGCACTGGCGCTCGAACACCTTGCGGTCGCAGCCGCAGCGGTCGCAGTCGGGGCACGGGGCAGACTCGCAGCGAGCGCAGGCGCGGGCGAAGGAGGTGAAGTCCTCCCCGCAGTGTGCACAGGTATAACTGGCGGCCTCGGGGCCGTTGTATCGAACGGAGGGCGCGAAGGTCCTCCAGGGCGCGAGGTCGATGACGGCGACGGCGAGGACGTAGCCGTCCATGGCCAAGGTCTGCAGGTACAGCTCCTCACCGGCGACGGCGCCGTCACGGTAGGCAAGCCGGCCACGTCCCTCGGCGTGTCCCTGGCCCGACAGGGCCGTGCGCAGGACCGGGACCTGGCTCTGGTCGCTGCCGCGCCGCAGTGGGGGCAGGCCGTGGGAGGCACCGAAGGCGAGGATGCCGTCGCGATCGAGGAGCAGGATGTGACCGGGAGCTGGGAGACGTTCGCTGGCTTTCACGCACGCCGCCATACGGGAGGCATTGCTCACCCGCCACAGTGCGACTGCGGCGTCCGCCGTGGGGCCGACGGCAGTGATATGGCGATCGGTGAGTGTGTCGGGCAGGAGGATGTCGGCGGCGAAGGCATCGCAGGCAGCATCCTCCAGTGCGGCGCCACCGTCGGGCTCGGCAAGCAGGACGTCCATCAGCTCCACCACGGTCTGCTGCAGGTGGTGGCCCAGCTCATGGAGACCGGTGAACTCGCAGCGGGCCAGGCTGGCAGAGGTGGCGACGGCGAGGACGGCGGGAGTGCCGGCGAAATAGGCACCGGAGACACTGCAGCCGCCGCCAGAGCGATCGTCGGGTACGTCCCTGACCTGAAGGCCGGGCCACTGCCGCAGCTCGTCAAGGGCGCCTTCGCCCAGCCGCTGGGCAGCGCCGGGGTGGTCGCGCTGCAGGACGGTGAGCATGGCCTTGGCCTGGTTACGGGCCGCGGCGCGGCGGAGGTAGTCCATCACTCGCTCTCCGGGCCTAGGTGCACGTGGAAATAGCGGTCTACCCGAGCAGGCCAGTCCGCTTCCGCAGGGCGCTCCTGACGCGCTGCCAGTGTGAGCGTGGCAAAGAGTGCCTGACGGCGGGCTTCCTGTTCGGCGGTTCCGGTGAGGTGGGCTAGCCGACGGATCTGTTCGCGGCGGGCGGGGCGACTCAGCTCGTGTACCAAACGGTCGGGCAACGGCGGATTGGCAGCCAGGATCGCGTCCGCAGACATGCCCAGGGTCGGTGCGAGGAGTTGGGCTTCGGGCGGGGTGAGAGGTGTCTGCGCGCGCAGCAGCGCGAGGGCGCGCGGTGGCCTGATGCTCAAGCGATGGATCAGTTCGGTGGGGCCCAGGCCGCACTGCTTCAGCAGGGCAGGCAGACTGCCGCTGCCCCGAGGCGCCCAGCGCGCCGTCGCCAGCACGTCCATGGTGTCGGCGAGGGTGGAGCGGAACTCGGCCGCCTGCGATGCGGGGCTGGGAAGGGGGCTGCCATAGCGGTACCCAGACGCATCCGGGGCGGGTGAGCCGTCGGCTTCCAAAGGAACGGACAGCTCACTGACCTGCCGGTCCAGGACATACCACGGAAGACGCCTGCCCAGACCGCACCACAGGGCAAGCGGCTGCTCCAGGGTGGAAGCCTCGGCGGGCAGCAGCACCGTGTCGGGGTCGTTGAAGCGCGTCTCCAGGGAGACCGGCAAGGCGTGCACCGTGGTGTCATCAACCGCCGCGATAGCCACAACCTCGACAACGCCTTCCCACACAGCACGCCAGATCTGGCCCGGTCGGGGATCACCCGGCGCTGCCGCCGTCACGGTACGGACCGCATCGGGAACATGCAGCTGGGCGGCTGCAGCGCGAAGCCGCTCATATGCGCTGCTCGATGCCTGGCTCATCGGGCGGCCCCCATTCCTCTCGGCGGTCTGTTCCCACTATGGACAAACGACGTCACTCGCCGAACGTCAGGGAGGTTCACTGCTGCGGCGCAGCAGCGCTGCGGCTACCTCTCGGGGATCACTACCCGCAGCGGTCAGAGCCAGCATGAGCTTCTCACGCAGCGCATCCATGATCGCGGACGTCTGTCGGCGCCCGAGTCCAAGCAGAACGGAGACTTCCGCCGGATCGTCCTCCAGGAACGACAGCAGTTTCCGCTCCTGCGGGGACATGTCCGCCCAGATTTCCCCGGCTACGGTCTCGGCCTCCACGGCAACGGTCCCGTGTCCCTGATCGGTGGCAGAGTCGATGAGCGCGCCATCATCCGCGTACAGCGTCGTGTACTCGGCAGGAGCGAGTAGCTCGAAGCGGGCTTCAAGAACCCTGGCCAGTTCCTCCTCCCGGACCGCTCCACCTGCTGCCTCCAGCACTCCGGTGAGTATGGCCATCAGGGCGCGCACGGTTTCCCTGGGAGTCGGCCCGGAGTGGTTCCAGGCAGTGATCCATACTCCACGCACTTCCCAGGCGGCTTTGACCAGTTCATCAAGATCGCCTTGCCAGACGGCGCCGCGTGGATGAGAGGTCAGGGCCCATCGGGGTGAAGTACCAGCCACCGCGCGAAACCGGCTGTCCGCTCCAAGGCGCGCGGCGAAGCGCCGCCGCAGCTTCCCCCGCTCGGTGCGTTTGGCTTCGTCGATCAGGAAATTCCTGATCGACGTGAAGAACATCTTCTCCAGGGAAGCGTCGTCGACCGTCTTCAGGTAGCAGGTCAGGAGGAAGTTCTCGCCCTTCCTGCTGATCATCTCGAACAGGAGCTCGTCGACGGCCTCGTCCGTCCACGCGGCATGACCTTCGGACGGTGGGAATCCCTGGGATCGTGCCACCTGACGACCGACGCGTCGCAGCAACTCAAGACCCAGATCACCAAGCTGGCCGTACTGCGCCAGCTCCTCATGCGCCCCGCCCTCCATCGACCACCTCGGCCTCACCCTGCGGACTGCGCCGTCCGCACTGGCCTCTTCCTATACACCTCTCGAGGCGCGGACGAAGGTCCGCCACGCCGTTGACTCAGCACGAGAATGCTCGCCCGGCTGCGAACGGCGATGCGTGGCAGTTCCCCGCGGGTCATCCCCCTGTCTCTCCATCCCAGGGACTTTTCAGGGACTTTCAGCGCTGTCCGAGGGACTTCCGAGGGACTTTTCGCGGCCTAACGCGGCAAGCCCCTGAAAGACCGGAAAGGGCCTCCGACGCAGGTCAGAGGCCCTTTCCAAGGCAAAGCCGCAGGTAGCGGCAGACGAGCCGAGCTATACGCCGGATTCTGTCGCCGGACCAAGGACAAGAGCATCAGCCAATCTTGGCCGATCAGGTCGCTCGATTCACCGCTTGAGCTTCCAGCCACGCCTCTACCTCCGACCAGCGGTAGCGCAAATAGCGGCCGACCTTGTGGGCTCGCGGACCCTGGTGTCGGTGATTCCATATGAGCTCGTAACACGATCATGTGCGTGCCTTCTTGAGGCGTCTCCAGCAGATGAGGCTGCAGGCCAGGGAGACGAGGGCGTCGTGGAGTTCGGTTCGGCG
>NZ_JBMNDR010000152.1:0-11686 GCF_052543235.1 Streptomyces sp. SAS_272
CGAGAGCCCCGCATCCGCATACGCACGACGCAGCACCTCCTCCTGACCCGCCGCAGAAGGAACCGTCAGACCCTCGCCGCCGCCGTCGTTGGTGACCGCGCCGCCCGCGATCACACACACCACGTCGTCGCCGTCCGCCACCGCGTCCGACAACCGCTTCACCACCACGAGGCCACCCCCCTCGCCCCGCACATAACCCTCCGCCCGCTCGTCGAAGACGAAGGCACGCCCCTGCGGCGACAACCCCCCGAACTTCGAGACGGTCACCTGTGACTCCGGGGCGAGGATCAGGTTGACGCCGCCGGCCAGGGCCCACTCCACGTCTCCGCGGGCCAGTGCCTGGCAGGCCTGGTGGACGGCGACCAGCGCGGACGACTGGCCCGAGTCCACTGTGAGCGAGGGGCCGGTGAGGCCCAGCAGGTAGGAGACGCGGTTGGCGATGACGCTGCGGGCCAGCCCGGTCGAGGTGAAGGTGCCGACGGCTTCCACACCGGCCTGGCGCACCAGGGTCGCGTAGTCGTCGGCCATCGCGCCGACGAACACGCCGGCGCGGCTGCCCCGCAGGCGGTCCGGGACCGTCCCGGCGTTCTCGAGCGCTTCCCAGGCCAGTTCCAGGACGAGGCGCTGCTGGGGGTCCATCGCCGTGGCCTCCCGCGGCGAGATCCCGAAGAACCGCGCGTCGAACCCGTCGACCCGGTCGAGGAATCCGCCGCGCCGGGCCACGGCGCGGCCGGGGGCCGAGGGGTCGTCGCTCCAGAACGCGTCGGCGTTCCAGCGGTCCGCGGGGACGTCCCGGACGGCGTCGCGGCCCTCGGTCAGCAGCTTCCAGAACTGTCCCGGCCCGTGCACTCCTCCTGGCAGGCGGCAGGAGATGCCGACCACGGCCACGGCGTTTTCCCCGAACGACTGGTGCGACGTGTTCGACATGAAAGGCAGCCTCAATCCGTACTCATCAGCGCGTGCGCGTGGCCGGCTATCGCTTCGAATGTGGGGTGGTCGTAGACGACCGTGGGGGGCAGGTCGACTCCGGTCGCCTGGGTCACCTTGTTGCGCAGGTCGACCGCCATGAGGGAGGTGAATCCCAGGTCGAGCAGCGGTGTTCCGAGCGGGACGGTGTCGGCCGAGTCGGCGCCCATGACCTCCGCGGCGGCTTCCACGACGCAGGTGAGGATCAGCGCGTGCCGGTCGGCGGGCGCCGCCGCCGCGAGGCGGGCGGCCCATGTCTCGTCGCCGTCCGGGTCCTGGTCGGTGGCGGGGGCCTGGGGTGCGGGGCCGCGCGCGGTTCGGGGCGTGGCCGGGGTCACCTCGTCGAGCCAGTAGCGGCGCCGCTGGAAGGGGTAGGTGGGCAGTTCGGCGCGGGCGACCGTCTGGCCGTCGTGCTGCGCGGACCAGTCGACGGCCGCGCCGCGCACGTGGAGCCGTGCGAGCGCGGCCAGGAACGCCTCGGGTCCGCTCTGGTCGCGGCGGGAGAGGGCGACGGCGTCGCCGGGCGCGCCGTCGAGGCATTCGGCGACCATCGGCGTCAGCACGCTGTCGGGGCCGGCTTCGACGAAGGCGGTGACGCCGTGGGCGGTGAGCCGGCGGACGCCGGTGGCGAAGCGGACGGGTTCGCGGACGTGGCGTACCCAGTATTCGGGGGTGAGGAGCGCTTGGGGGGACGTCTCGCCGGTGAGGTGGGAGACGATGGGCAGGTGCGGCCGGTGGTAGGACAGTTCCTTGGCGACGCGGTGGAAGTCGTCGAGCATGGCGTCCATGTGCGGTGAGTGGAAGGCGTGGCTGACCTGGAGTCGTTTGGTCCGCCTGCCGTGTTCGCGCCAGTGGGCGTCGAGTTCCTGTACGGCGGCGGTGTCGCCGGAGACGACGACGGAGGCGGGGCCGTTCTCGGCGGCCAGCGCGATCTCGTGTTCGCGGCCGGCCAGCAGGGGTTGCAGTTCGGCGGGGGTGGCCTGCACGGCGAGCATCGCGCCGCCTTCGGGCAGTGCCTGCATGAGCCGTCCTCTGGCGGCGACCAGCCGGGCGGCGTCCGTCAGTGTCCAGACGCCCGCGACGTGCGCGGCGGTGAGTTCGCCGATGGAGTGTCCGGCGACGAAGCCGGGGGTGACGCCGAACCGTTCGAGGAGGCGGTACAGGGCGACCTCGACGGCGAAGACGCCGGCCTGGGTGTAGGCGGTGCGGTTGATCAGGTCCTGGGGTTGCGCGGTGGCGAACAGGACGTCGCGCAGGGGTAGTTCGAGGTGCGGGTCCAGTGCGGCGCAGGCCGTGTCGAGGGCGTCGGCGAAGGCGGGGAAGCGCTCGTACAGGTCGCGGCCCATGCCGGGGCGTTGGGATCCCTGTCCGGAGAAGAGCACCGCGCAGGGGGATGCGGCGGCTGTGTCGGGGGCGCCGCGCACGGTGTGCGGGGCGCCGGAGCCGCGGGCGAGTTTGTCCAGGCCCTCGAGGAGGGCGTCGCGGCGGGGTGCGATGAGTACGGCCCGGTGGTCGAAGAGGGTGCGGCTGGTGACGAGGGCGTGGGCGACGTCGCCGGTCGGCAGGCCGGGGCGGGCCGTGAGGTGTGCGGCGAGCCGTGCCGCTTGTGCGCGCAGGGCCTTGGGGGTGTGTGCGGAGAGGGGGACGGCGAAGGCCGTCTCGGGGGCTGTCGTGCCCGGTGCTGTCGTCTCGGGGGCTGTCTCGCCGGTGGCCGGCGTGCCGGGTGCGGCCCGGCCGCGGGTCTGGGTGTCGGCGGCGGCCGTCGTCTCGGGGGCCTCTTCGACGATGACGTGGGCGTTGGTGCCGCTGATGCCGAACGAGGAGACGCCCGCGCGCCGGGGGCGGTCGGTGCGGGGCCAGTCGACGGGCTCCTGCAGCAGCCTTACGGGGGTGGACGTCCAGTCGATGTGCGGTGTCGGCCGTTCGGCGTGCAGGGTCTTGGGCAGGACGCCGTGGCGCATCGCCATGACCATCTTGATGACGCCGCCGATCCCGGCGGCGGCCTGGCTGTGGCCGATGTTGGATTTCAGCGAGCCCAGGTGCAGGGGTCGTTCGGGGTCGCGTCCCGTCCCGTAGACGCTCTGGATGGCGTGGCCTTCGATGGGGTCGCCGAGGGTGGTGGCGGTGCCGTGGGCCTCCACGGCGTCGATGTCGTGGGGGGTGAGGCGGGCGTCGGCGAGCGCGTCGCGGATGACTCGTTCCTGGGAGGGGCCGTGGGGGGCGGTGAGGCCGTTGCTGGCGCCGTCCTGGTTGACGGCGCTGCCCCGCAGGACGGCCAGGACGGGTCGTGCGGCGCGGACCGCGTCGCTGAGGCGTTCCAGGTAGAGCACGCCGACGCCCTCGGCCCAGCCGGTGCCGTCGGCGTCGGCGGAGAACGAGCGGCAGCGGCCGTCGGCGCTGAGGCCGCGCTGGCGGGCGAACTCGGTGAAGACGGTGGGGGTGGCCATCACGGTGACGCCGCCGGCGAGGGCGGCGGTGCATTCGCCGCGGCGCAGGGCCTGGCAGGCGAGGTGGAGGGCGACCAGCGACGACGAGCAGGCGGTGTCGACGGTGAGGGCGGGGCCCTGCAGGCCCAGGGAGTACGAGATGCGTCCGGAGGCGACGCTGGCCGCGCTGCCGCTGCCGATGTAGCCCTCGTAGCCGTCGGGGACGGGGCGCAGGCGTGCGCCGTAGTCGTTGTACATGACGCCGACGAAGACGCCGGTGCGGCTGCCGTGCAGGGTGCGCGGGTCGAGGCCGGCGCGTTCCACGGCTTCCCAGCTGTGCTCCAGCAGGAGCCGTTGCTGGGGGTCGATGGTGAGGGCTTCCTTGGGGGTGATGCCGAACAGCGGGGCGTCGAAGGAGGCTGCGTCGGGCAGGAATGCGCCGTTGCGGGTGTAGCAGGTGCCCGGGGTGTCCGGGTGGGGGTCGTAGAGCGCGTCGAGGTCCCAGCCCCGGTCGGTGGGGAAGTCTCCGACGGCGTCGGCGCCGGTGTCGACGAGGCGCCAGAGGTCGTCGGGGGTGGCGACCGCGCCGGGGTAGGCGCAGCCGATGCCGACGACGGCGATCGGTTCGTGTGCGGCGTCGTCGAGTTCCTGGACGCGGCGGCGTGCCTCGCGCAGGTCGACGGTCATCCGCTTGAGGTAGTCGAGGAGTCTGGCCTCGTCGCCGGTGGGTGCGGGCGTCGTCACGGGGTCGGTTCCTCTCCGCGGGCCCGGCGTACGCGTGCGGCCAGGCGGGCCGGGGTGGGGTCCGCGTACAGGTCGGTCATGGCGAGGGGGGTGGCGAGGCTGTCCTCGACGCGCTGGACGAGTTGGGCGCCGAGCAGGGAGTGGCCGCCGTGGGCGAAGAAGTTGGCGTCGGCGTCGACGTCTGTGCGTTCCAGCAGTTCCCGCCACAGGGCGACGAGTTCGGCGACGAGGGTGTCGCCGCCGTACGGGTCGGCGCCGGCGGTTTCGGCGCGTCGGGTGCGGTGCTGGCGGGCGAGGCGTTCGAGGGCGAGGTAGTCGGTCTTGTGGCTGACGGTCGAGGGGAAGGAGTCGACGACGATGAACTCCTGTGGCACGCAGGAGCCGGGCAGGGTGGCCCGGGCGTGCTCCCAGAGTCGGTCGGCGACGGTGTCGGGGGCGGCGGCGGTCTGGACGAAGGCGACCAGGAGGGGTCCGGCGCCGGCTTCGTCGACGACGACGGCGGCGCCCTGGACGTCGGGGTGTTCGAGGAGGACGGCTTCGACCTCGCCGAGTTCGATGCGGTTGCCGCGCAGTTTCACCTGGCGGTCGATGCGGCCGTGCAGGGCGACGGTGCCGTCGGGCCGCCAGCAGGCGAGGTCGCCGGTGCGGTAGAACAGGCCGAGTTTGAGGTGGCTGCCGAAGCGGTCCATGGTCAGTTCGGGCCGGTTGTGGTAGCCGAGGGCGACGCCGCTGCCGGCGATGCAGAGTTCGCCGCGTACGCCCAGGGGCAGTTCGCGGCCTTCGGCGTCGGTGATGAACAGGTGGGTGTTGGCCATGGGGGCGCCGATGTCGACGGTCGCGGCGCCGGGCGGGATGTCGCCGCAGGTCGAGTAGATCGTCGTCTCGGTCGGCCCGTACATGTTGATCAGGCGGCAGCCGGTGGCGGTGATCCTGCGGGCCAGTGCGGGCGGCATGGGTTCGCCGCCGGTGATGGCGCGCAGGGGGGCGAGGAGGTCGCCGGCTTCGTCGGCGATGAGGTTCCAGGTGGTGGGGGTGGCCTGGATGATGCCGACGCGGTGGCGTCGCAGGACGTCGAGGAGGGTGCGGCCGTCTCTGCGGGCGGCGTCGGGCGCGACGGCGACGCGGGCGCCCGCGATGAGCGGCACGAACAGTTCCAGGGCGGAGATGTCGAAGGTGAAGGTGGTCAGCCAGAGCATGACGTCGTCGGCGGTGGGGGCGATCTCCCGCTCGAAGTGGGTGATGGCGTTGGCCAGTCCGCGGTGGGTGAGGATGGTGCCCTTGGGCTTGCCGGTCGATCCTGAGGTGTAGATCAGGTAGGCGGTGTCGCCGGGGGCGGGGGCGGCGGCGAGGTCGTCGTCGTGGGGGGTCTCGGTGTCGGGGGGTGCGGCGACGGCCGCCATGGGGTGGACGCGGACGCCGTCGTCGGCGGCGTGGGAGGTGTCGAAGTCGGGGGCGGCGAGGACGGTCCGGGTGCCGGAGTCCTGCAGGAGGTAGGCGGTGCGCTGGGCGGGGTGGTCGGGGTCGAGCGGCAGGTAGGCGGCGCCGGCGAGCCAGGTGCCCAGGACGGCCGCGGCCAGTTCGGGGCTGCGGCGTCCGCCGAGGGCCACGATGTCGCCCGGCCGGGTGCCGGCCGTCCGCAGCACGTCGCGGTCGGCGAGGGCGGTGTGCCACAACTGGCTGTAGGTGACGGTGCGTTCGCCGTCCTCGAAGGCGACGGCGTGCGGGGTGCGGCGGGCGGTGCGGGCGATGGCCTCCAGGACGGTGGCGGGCACGACCTCGGTGGAGGTGTCGTTGGCGGCGTCGATGACGGCGTGGTCGCGTGCGCCGAAGAGGGACAGTTCCCCCATGGGCCGGTCGGGGTTGTCGCCGACGGCGACGAGGAGGGCGTCGAAGCGCTCCAGGAGGAGTTCGGTGTCGGTGCGGCTGAGGATCTCGGTGTAGTGGACGCCGCGGATGGTGAGTCGTTCGGGTGAGGAGAGGAAGAAGAACTCCAGGTCGAACTTGCTGTAGCCGTTCTCGACGAGGAGGCGTCGGGCGGTGGCGCCGTCGAGTTCGAAGGTCGTCGGCCCCACGTCGGGGACGTAGTTGAACAGGTGCCGGAAGAGGGTGTTGCGCCAGGTGCTGCCGGTGTGCTGGATTTCGGGGAGGAGGACGTCGACGGGTACGTCGGCGTGGCTGATCGCGCCGAAGAACGCTTCGCGGGCCTGGCCGGCGAGGTCCCGGAACCCGGCGTCGAGGTCGACGCGGGCCCGCAGCGGGAGGGTGTTGACGTGGTAGCCGACGGCGTCGGCGCAGGCGGCGGGGCGCACGTTGGCGGGTGATCCGACGACGAGGTCGGGGCCGGCGCCGTGGCGGGCGAGCAGCAGGTAGTAGGCGGCGAGCAGGATGACCGCTTCCGGGGCGCGCAGTTCCTTCTGCAGGCGGCGGACCGCGTCCCGGGCGGCGTCGGAGAGCGTGTGCAGGACGCAGTCGCCGGTGAGGGTCGGGTCGGGGCGGTCGTCCGTGCCGCAGTTCAGGCCGAGCGCGGTGGGGTCGAAGTCGCGCAGGTGGTGGCGCCAGTAGGCGAGGCTCTGCGGGGAGGGGGGCGAGGAGTTGAGGGCGGGCCGGGGCTCGCTGAGGTCGTCGGGCACGGCGAGGCCGGCGGCGACGGCCTCGTAGACGCGGGTGAACTCGGTCAGGAGGATCTCGGCGGACACGGTGTCGAAGACGATGTGGTGGACGACGAGGCAGAAGACGTCGCCGTCGGGGCCCTGGAAGTGGCCGGCCCGCACCAGGGGCCGGCCGTTGAAGGCGAAGGGGCGGGCGACGAGCTGGGCGACGGCGGCTTCGGCGCCGCCGTCATCGGTGGGCCGGGTGTCGACGGGGACGGCGAACCGGTCGGCGCCGACGGTCTGCTTGACCAGGGCGCCGTCGGCGTCGTGGAACACGGTGCGCAGGCTCTCGTGCCGGGCGAGCAGGGCGTCGAGGGTCTGCTGGAGCTCCCACTCCCCCAGCGGCTCGTTCGTGGAGAACACCAGGGACAGGTTGTTGACGGCTCCGGACGGGACGAGCTTCTCCAGCAGCCACAGCGCCTGCTCCTTGCGGGTGGCCGCGGTCAGGGCGGCACGGGCCGGGCCGTTCGCTTGCGTACGCGTGGTGGTGGTCATGTCCGGATTCCTTCTGTGACCTGGAAAGGGAGGGGGCGCGGGTGGCCGTTGCGGGCGCTGCGGCGGCGGGGTCAGGCGGCGAGGAGCCGGGAGACCGTCCGGGCGATCTCGGGCGTCGAGAGGATCTCCACGTGCGGCACCGTGAAGAAGATCTCCTCGGCCACGAGGTCGTCGCCGTGGTCGGGGTTGAGCATGCGGAAGCCGTTGAGGCCGCTGGTGGGGGTGGCGGAGGTGATGGCGGTGCACTTCTTCCAGACGGCGGTCGGGTCGATCTGCTCGGCGGTGGACAGGTAGCTGAGGAAGCCGCCCGCCGTCTCGACCATCTCGGCGCGGCGCCGTTCGTCCAGGCCGAGCTTGGCGCAGGCCTTCTGGGCGATGCCGTGGTAGAGGAGCAGCAGCCGGCGGGCCAGGTCGGTGAGGCTGGTGCACTCTTCCTGGGCGCGCTGGGCGGCGTCCTGGACGGGGCCGACCTCGGCCGCGCCGAGGGTCGACTCCATCTGGCCGACGGCCTTGTGGAACTGCCAGTACATGGGTGCGGCGGCGGCCCGCTCCGGGTCGAAGAGGACGGTCTGCGGGAAGTGGCCCTGGAGCCGCTCGATCTCCTCGGCCAGGGCGGCGGCGTAGGTCCCGCCCGCGCAGAACGCGAGGATCGCCCTGACGCGTTTGCCGCTGGTGGCGACCTCGTCGACCCACTGCTTGATGTAGGCGTCGGCGGGCAGGTCGGGGCGGGAGGCGACGGCCTGCGGCAGCGTCTCCCACACGGTGTGGCCCGGCTCGAGCAGCGGCACGAAGTCGCTGAAACGGGCCTCGCCGCGGCCGGTGGCGTCGAAGTCGACGGCGAGGACGACGTCGTCGGCGGCGCCGCTGCTGAGCTGCTTCCAGGTGGTGAGGGTGTTCATGGGGTTTCCGTTCTGTCGGTGTCTTCGGTTCCTGCCGGTGTCTTCGGTTTCTGCCGGTGTCTTCGGTTCCTGCCGGTGTCTTCGGTTCTTGCCGGTGTCTTCGGTTCCTGCCGGTGCTGGAGGGGGTCGGTGGGGCGGCCCGCGGTCAGCGCGACAGCCCGCCGAACTCCTTGTCGATCAGGTCGAAGAGGTCGGCGGCGGAGGCGGACTCGATGCGGTCGGCGCCGTCGTCGGCGTCGTCAGGCGCGCCGTCGCGGGCCGGCGTCGACCACAGGGCGAGCAGGTTCGCCATGCGGTCGGCGACGGCGCGGCGCAGGTCCTCGTCGTCGGCGGGGCTCGCCAGGGCGGCCTCGAGGCGGTCGAGTTCGGCGAGCTGGGGCGGCTGCGCGGCGGCCGGTTCGAGCTTGCGGAGCAGATACCCGGCGAGCGCGTTGGGGGTGGGGTGGTCGAAGGCGAGGGTGACGGGCAGGGCGAGTCCGGTGAGCGCGCAGAGCCGTTTGCGTAGTTCGCCTCCGGTGAGGGAGTCGAATCCCGCGGTCTTGAAGGCGAGGTCGTCGTCGACGCGGGAGGCGTCGTCGTGTCCCAGGACGGCGGCGACGGTGGTGCGGATCAGGTCGAGGACGGCCTTCTCCTGCTGGGGCCGTTCCAGGCCTGAAAGGCGCCGGGCCAGTTCCGTGGCGTCGGCCGAGGGTGCGGCGGCGCGGCGTGCGGTGTGCGGCGCCAGGCCGCGCAGCCGGTGGGCGAGGGTGCCGTCGGCGGCGCGGGCGTGCAGCGCCGCCGGGTCGAACCGGGCGGCGACCAGGAGGGGTTCGTCGGTGGCGAGCGCGGCGTCGAGGAGCGCGAGGCCGTCGGCGGCGGTCAGCGGCAGCAGGCCGCCGTGGGCGGCGCGGGCCAGGGCCGTCGCGTCGAGGCCGGTGGCGAGGCCGGCGCCCGCCCTCTCCTGGCTGTCGCCCCACAGGCCCCAGGCCAGGGAGGTGGCGGGCAGGCCGAGGGCGTGGCGGTGGTGGGCGAGGGCGTCGAGGAAGGTGTTGGCGGCGGCGTAGTTGGCCTGTCCCGCGTTGCCCGCCTGCCCGGCGAGGGAGGAGAACAGGACGAACGCGGCCAGGTCCTGGCGCGCGGTCAGCTCGTGCAGGTACCAGGCGCCGTCGGCCTTGGGGCGCCACACCGTGTCGAAGCGCTCGCGGTCGAGGGAGGCGATGACGCCGTCGTCGAGGACGCCCGCGGCGTGCACGACGGCCGTGAGCGGGTGGCGGGCGGGCACGCCGTCCACCAGCCGGGCGAGGGCGTCGCGGTCGCAGGTGTCGCAGGCGGTGACGGTGACGGTGGCTCCCAGGCCGGTGAGTTCGGCGGCGAGCTCGGCGGCGCCGGGGGCGTCGGGGCCGCGGCGGCCGGTGAGCAGCAGACGCCGGACGCCGTGGTGGGTGACCAGGTGCCGGGCGACCAGCGCGCCGAGGGCGCCGGTGCCGCCGGTGACGAGGACGGTGCCGTCCGGGTCGAGGGCGGCCGGCCGCGTGCGCGGGCCGGCGGGCCGGGTGCGCAGCCGCGGCACGTGTGCGGTGCCCCGCCGCAGGAGCAGCTCGGGCTCGCCGGCGGCGAGGGCGGCGGGCAGGGCCCGCAGCGAGGCGGCGTCGTCGTCGGTGTCCAGGACGGCCGTGCGCCCGGGGTGCTCGGAGCCGGCGGCCCGCAGCAGCCCCCACAAAGGCGCCGCGGCGAGGTCCGCCGGGTGCGGGTCGCGGCCGGGCGCGGGTTCCGCGCCGTGCGCGAGGACGGCCAGGGCGCTGTCCGCGAGGAGTTCGTCGGCCAGCAGTTCCTGTACGAGGGTGAGGGTCCGGTAGGTCTCGGCTGCTGCCCGGGTCGGGTCGCTCACGTCGTGCGGGCTCGTCAGGACGGTGCGCGGAGCGGGCCGTCCGGCGGCCACCGAGGCGCTGAGCGCCGCGATGTCGGGGTAGGGCTCGTCGCGCAGCCCCAGGGCGGCGGCGAGGCCCGCCGGGTCGTCGCCGACCCAGACGGCGGTGAGGGGGAATGCGCCGTCGGGGGCGGGGAGTTGCATCTCGTTCCAGGTCAGGGTGTGCAGCGGGAGCCGGTCGGTGCGCAGCGCTTCGATCCTGGCCGGGTCGATCTCGCGGACGGTGAGGGTGTCGACGGCGCCCAGCGGGGTTCCGTCGGGGGCGGCCAGGACGAGACGCACGGTGTCCTCGCCGGTGGGCGTCAGCGCGACCCGCAGCCGCGCAGCAGCGGCGGGGGTGGCGGGCGGTAGGGACACGCCGTCCCAGGAGTAGGGGATGCGCAGGGGGAGGCCGCCGTCGGGGGCGGCGTCGAGCGCGGCGACGATCAGCGGGTGCAGGGCGGCGTCGAGGAGCGCCGGGTGCAGGGTGTGTCCTGTGGGGTCGGTTCCGGGCGCCAACTCGACGTCCGCGTACAGCCGTTCGCCGTGCTGCCACAGAGCGGTCAGCCCCTGGAAGGCGGGCCCGTACAGGTAGCCGCGGGCGGCGAGCCGGTCGTAGGCGGCTGTGAGGTCGACGGGTGTGGCGCCCGGCGGCGGCCAGGCGGCGAGGGCTTCGACGTCGGGGGCGCCGGCGGTGGGTGCGGCGGCGGCGGGTGCGGCGGCGGCGAGTGTGGCGGTCGCGTGCAGCGTCCATGGCGTGTCGCGGTCCGCGGGGGGCTCGGCGCCGGCCGGCTCGGGCCGTGTGTGGACGGTGAGTTCGCGGTGTCCGTCGGCGTCGGCTGCCCCGACGGTCGCCTGCAGGAGCACGGCGCCGTCGGGCGGGAGGGCGAGCGGTGCGTGCAGTACGAGGTCGTCGGCGCGGGTTGCGGCGACGGTGTGCGCGGCGTGCAGTGCGAGGTCGACGAACGCGGCGCCGGGCAGCAGCACGGTCCCTGCGACGGTGTGGTCGGCCAGCCATGGGTGGTCGGCCAGGGACAGCCGTCCGGTGAACACCGTGCCGTCGGCGCCGGCGAGTTCCATCACCGCGCCGAGCAGGGGGTGTCCGGCGGCGGTGAGGCCGGCGGCCGACACGTCGCCGGGACGGCCGGCGGACTCGAGCCAGTAGCGGGCGTGCTGGAAGGCGTAGGTGGGCAGGCCGACCGGCGCCGTGGTGTGCGCGGGCGGGAGGAGGGGCGTGAAGTCGACGGGAACGCCGTGGCTGAAGGCGATGCCCAGGGAGCGGGCGAAGCGTTCCATGCCGCCCTCGTCACGCCGCAACGACGGCACCGCCACCGCCGCATCCGCGCCCAACGCGTCGAACGTCTCCTGCAACCCCACCGTCAGCACCGGATGAGCGCTGCACTCCACGAACGCCGTGAACCCCTCCGCCAGCAACCGCCGCGCCGCACCCTCGAACTCCACCGTCTCCCGCAGATTGCGATACCAGTACCCCCCGTCCAACAAAGCGTCCACCACCACCTCACCCGACACCGTCGAATACAACGGCACCACCGGAACCCGCGCCACCACCGGCCCCAACACCCGCGCCAACTCCCCCTCGAGCACCTCCACATGAGGCGA
>NZ_JBMNDR010000153.1:0-11258 GCF_052543235.1 Streptomyces sp. SAS_272
GCGGCGTCCGCGAAGGACTCCGCCCCCTGCAACATGCGCGAGAGCGCCTGGCCCGCCACCCGCCCGCAGCGCCCCGCCGGAGCCGTCCGGCCGGTCACGTTGCCGCGACGGCGACTCGGCGGCGGGACCCGATGAGCGCAGCACCGGCGCCCGCACCCGCCCGAGCGCGAGACCACCGAGGTCCTCGCCGGGCGCACCGGACGCCGGCCGCGCCGCCGCCGGTGCGTGGGGAGGAACCGTGAGCGGTCGCTTTCACCGACGGACCCGGCCTGCGCCGGCCGGCCCGACGAGGAAGGCGAAGATCCCGCAGACCGAGACCGAGACCGAGACCGGGACCGGGACCGGGACCGGGACCGGGACCGGGACCGGGCCGGCGGCGATCGTCACGGCGTGGAGAACAGACCCGGCCCCGCAGGCGGGGAGCCCTCGGCGCGGACGCCGCCGGCGACCCGCAGGAACTCCAGCTTCTCCGCATCGGCGGAACCCCCGGCCACCGTGTAGACGACGAGTCGGATGTCGCAGCCGGGGACGGTGAGCACGTCGCAGTCGCAGGTCACCTCGCCCACCTGGGGGTGCACCACGGTCTTGCGGGCCGAGACGTGCGGGCCGACCCTGCCCTCGTCCCACAGACGGGCGAACTCCGCGCTGGCCGACCGCAGTTCCTCGACGAGGTCGGCCAGGCCGCGGTCGCGGGGAGCGCCGACGAGAGCGGTGCGCAGGTCGGCGACGAGGGCGGGCTTGAGGGCGTCGTCGTCCTGGAGCACGGGCCAGGACGCGAGCCGGCCGGGCCCGGTGGCGAAGACCGCCCGTGCCAGGTTGCGCTCGGCGTGGGTCCGCGCGCTGGGGTCGCCCAGCAGCACCGACCATGCGGGAGTGAAGGACAGCAAGGTCCAGTCGGCGCTGAACACGCCCACAGGGAACTCCCCGAGGCGGGCCAGCATCCGCTGGACCCCGGCCGGGACATGCGTGGAGACCGTTCCCTCCCGGGGAGGCAGGAGGCCGGCCAGCCGGTAGGCGTGATCGCGTTCCACGGGCTGCAGTTGCAGCGCCCTGGTCAGGCTCGCGACGACCTGCGCCGACGGGCTCGTGGCACGGCCCTGTTCCAGGCGGACCACGTAGTCGACCGACAGCCCGGCGAGTTCGGCCAGTTCCTCGCGCCGCAGCCCCGCCGCGCGCCGTCCGGGCCGTGAGGCCAGTCCCACGTCGGCGGGGGAAAGGCGGTCGCGCCAGCGGCGCAGTGCCGTGCCCAGCGTCTCGTCCACCCGCCCATTGTGTCCGGCGGGCCCCGCCTCGTGCCTGGTACTGGCTGTCCTACCGTCACGCGAGGCACTGGTCGCCCTCTCCGCACGGGCCGAGAGTGGGCGCATGACGACGACCTTCATCACCGGAGCCAACAAATCCCTCGGATATGAGACCGCCCGCCGCCTGATCGAGGCCGGCCACACCGTCCTCGTCGGCGCGCGCGATCCGGAGCGCGGCCGGGCGGCCGCCGACGCACTCGGCGCCCGATTCGTCCAGATCGACGTGACCGACGACGCGTCGGTGGCTGCGGCCGCCGCCGATGTCGAGGCGCGCGAGGGCGGCATCGACGTCCTGATCAACAACGCGGGCGTCTTCGGGACGCACAGCCCCGCCGACCGGATCACGGCCGCCGACGCCGGCGAGGTGTTCGACGTCAACGTCGTCGGGATCGTCCGGGTGACGCACGCGTTCCTGCCATTGCTGCGCAGGTCCGCGAGCCCGGTCATCGTCAACGTGTCCAGCGGTATGGGATCGTTCGCGGCCACCCACGACGCACAGCGCGTCGAGTCGAGGAACCTCGCGCCGCTCTACACGGCGTCGAAGGCCGCCGTGACCATGCTGACCACGCAGTACGCGAAGTCCTGGCCGGACGTGAAGGTGAACGCGGCCGACCCGGGCTACACCGCGACCGACTTCAACGGGCACAGCGGCCCGCAGACGGTGAGAGAGGGGACCGACGCGATCGTCGAACTCGCCGCCGTCGGCGCGGACGGGCCGACGGGAACCTTCCGCGACCGTCACGGCGCGATGGCCTGGTGATCCGCCCCCCGGCCGGCCGGCCGTCCTGCCCGCCCGGCGTCCGGCAGCGCGTCCGCGCCGTCGCCCGCGCAGTCCCGCACCCGCCCGGCGGCGCGGGGCGCGCGGCGTCAGCCGGCACGCCACGCCCGGGAGCGGCCGGCGTTCACCAGCGCACGTGCAGCGCCGACAGGCCGCCGGTCAGCGTGTTGTCGCGGAACTGCAGCTCGTCCAGGCCGGTGGCGAGCTGCAGGCCGGGGAAGCGCTCGAACAGCGTGGAGAACACGATCTGCAGCTCCAGACGGGCCAGCCCCGAGCCGAGGCAGAACCGCGGACCGTGCCCGAAGGCGAGGTGCTGGGTGCTGTCCCGGGTGATGTCGAAGGAGTTCGGGTCGGAGAAGATGTCCGGGTCGCGGTTGGTCGCCGTGAACGCCAGCAGCACCAGATCGCCCTCGGGAATGGTCAGGTCGCCCACCTGGATGTCCTCGTGCGCGTACCGCGGCAGCACGTCCTGGGTGGACGGGGCGGCCATCCGCAGGATCTCCTCGACCGCGGACTGGACCAGCCCGTGGGGGTCGGCCTGCAGCCGCGCCCGCTGCTCGGGGTGGGTGAGCAGCAGCAGCGTGCCCAGGTCGAGCCGGGTCACGGTCGTCTCGTGGCCCGCGAAGAGAATCCCGGAGGCCATCCGCGCGATCTCCGCGTCCTCCAGGCCCTCCCGCTCCTGCGCCGCGACGAGGTCGGAGAAGACGTCCTCCGCGGGGTCGCGCCGCTTCACCTCGACCAGCCGCAGCATGTAGTCGTTCAGCTCCGCCCAGGCCGCCTTCGCCGCGTCCACGTCGTCCAGGCTGGTCGAGCCCGCCGACAGCCTGCGGAACTCCTCGCGGTCCTCGCCCGGCACCCCGAGCAGCTGGCAGATCACCAGGACCGGCAGCGGGAACGACAGCGCCTCATGGAAGTTGCCCGGGTTCGGGCCCGCCTCGAGCCCGTCGAACAGCTGGCTCACGAGCTCCTCGACACCGGTCTTCAGATGCGCGACCCGGCGGGCGGAGAACGCCGGCGAGAGCAGCCGACGAAAACGGGTGCGGGTGGGCACCTCGTCCTCGGGCCTGCCGAGCGGGCCGGTCAGCACGGCGGCGTTGGCGACCCGCGCGGCCCGCTCCGGATGCGCGTGCGAGCGGCCCAGACGCGGGTCGTTGAGCAGCTGCTTCACCTCGCCGTAGCGGGTGACCAGCCACGCCTCGTCCCCCGCGGACGTGCCGACCCGCACCACCGGAGACTGCGAGCGCAGCGCGCGGAACTTCGGTGCGATGCCGTTGACGTCCTGCGGGTCACGCGGGAAGGGCAGGCGGGCGAGGTCTTGAGCCTGGGTCACGGTCGTGCTCCTCGGGTCAGCGGAATCAAAGGACGGGCGCTCCCGGGAGCGACGCTAGGCAGCTCGGCTAAAGGTGTCTTAAACCGCCTTCCGCACGAACCCGGACCCCGCCCGCCCCCGAGGACGCGCCTCTCACCGCTCCGACGAGGGCGCCGTCGACTCCAGCGGGCGCCGCCGCGCCGGATGCCGCGCAGCGCCGCCCGCAGCCCCTCCACCGCCGACGCGCCCGCCCGCCCGCAGCCCCTCCACCGCCGACGCGCCCGCCGGCGGCTCCGGCACGACGTGCAAGGACCGCTCCCGCCCCCCCCGCCCCTCGCCCTGTCCCCGCTCTTGGATCCCGGAGAGGAGCACCTCCTCCTTCGAGGGGCGGTGGCGGTGCAACGTCGTGGTCGAGGTCTCCGCCGCCGCGGCGATCTGCCCGACCGTCGTCTCCCGGCGCCCGCGCTCCGCGAACAGGCGCAGCGTCTCTGGCTGGACCGCCTGCTCGACCTCGGCTTTCTTCATCTCCCGAAGTCCCGCGCCGGTCATGACGCCATCCGCCCGCACGCCTCCCAAGCGCCGCGAAAGGGGTGCGCAAGGCCCTCCTGCGACCGTGACCCGACCTTCACCGACTCTCCCGAGAAGAGGGTGTCGCACGATGAAAGCGGACAACGTCTACCTGGCCGGCATCGGCACGTGCATCCCCGAGCGGGTCACGATCGACGAGGCCGTCGAGCGGGGGTGGTACGACGCCGCCCTGCGCGAGTCCAGCGGCATGGTCTCGGTGGCCGTCGCCGGTGACACGCCCGCCCCCGACATGGCCGTCAGCGCCGCCCGCGACGCGCTCAAACGCTCCGGGCACGGCCCCGACGACATCGGCGCGCTCATCCACACGCCCGTCTTCCACCAGGGCCCCGACATCTGGTCGGCCCCCCACTACATCCTCCGCCACACCGTCGACCGGCCCGTCCCGGCACTCGAACTGCGCCAGGGCTGCCTGGGCATGGTCACCTCGCTGCGCTTCGCCGCCGACCTGCTGACCGCCGAACCGGACTCCACCGCCGTCCTGGTCACCGCGGGCGACAACTTCTCCACCCCCAACGTGGACCGCTGGTCCGTCAGCGACAACTACGTCCTGGGCGACGGCGGTTCGGCCGTCGTGGTCTCCAAGCGGGGCGGCTTCGCCCGGCTGCTGTCCGTGGGCTCCGTGTCCGTCCCCGAGGCGGAGCTGCTGCACCGCGGCGGCGACCCGCTCTTCCCGCCGAGCGCCACCCTCGGCAAGCCCCTCGACCTCGACGCCCGCGTCGACCACCTGCGCCGGCAGTGGGCCCAGGGCGTCGTCCCGCCCCTCTTCCACCTCGGCGACATCGTCAACGAGGCCGTCGACGCCGTCCTCGCCGAGGCCGGCCTGACCATGGACGACATCACCAGGGTCGCCCACAGCGCAGTGGCCCGCGACCAGGTCACGAACGGATTCCTCGACCCGCTGGGCATCGACGAGGCACGCGGCACCTGGGAGGTCAACCGCCGCACCGGGCACTGCGGCGGCACCGACCAGATCGTCGGCCTCGACCACCTGCTCTCCACGGGCCACCTGCACCCCGGCGACCACGTCCTGCTGCTCGCCGCAGCCGTGGGCATGGAAGTCGGCGCGGCCGTCCTGGAAATCACCGACATCCCCTAGCCCGCACGAGGAGAGGTACGCACCATGAGCCGACCCGTCACCGCCGCCACCGCGCCCGCCGCCACCGCGCCCCCCACCACCGACGAGATCAGGGACGCCGTCGCCCAAACCGTCGGCGTGTCCGCCGAGGCCATCGCCGACGACACCAACCTCGTCGCCGTCGGCCTGAAGTCCCTGCACATGATGCAGCTCATCAACGGCTGGCGGCGCGCCGGCCACCGCGTCTCCCTCAAGGACCTCGCCGCCGACCCCACCGTGGGCGCCTGGTCCCGGCTGCTGAGCTGACGAACGCGCACCCGCACACCGCCGGGGGCCGGGGCGATCCGCCCCGGCCCCCGCACGCCGTCTCAGACGCGGCCCGCCCTCACCCGCGCCCCCCGAACCACTGCCTGAGCGCGACCACGAGCGCCGGATCGCCCAGCGCGCCCAGCCACGCCACATGCCCGTCCGGCCGCAGCAGCACCGCCTCGGCGGCGATGTCCGCCGTCGCCTGCGCCACGGCCACCTCCACCCGGTCCGACCACGGCGCCACCACCGTCCGCGCGGCGCCCCGCCCCGCGGACAGGTCGAGCAGCAGACCCCGCCCCCCGTGCTGCAGCCGCGCCACACTGCTCGGCCCGCCGGGCGTCACGAGCTCCACATGCGGCAGCCGGCGACCGAGCGGCCCCGGCGCGTCCTCGTGCGCGTAACTGACGTCCACCCCCGTCGACAGCTCCAGCAGATACCGGTTGACGTCCGGGAAACGCAGCAGCGCCGTCACCAGCTCCCGCACCGGCGCCACCCGCCGCACCGGATGGATCAGAGCCAGCTGGGTGTCGGTGGCCGACGCCGCGCGCACCGCCGCCGGACGGCGCTCGGCGGTATAGGTGTCGAGCAGATCCGGCGGAGCCCAGCCCAGCAGATCCCCCGCGAGCTTCCAGCCGAGGTTCACCGCGTCCTGCAGACACAGATTGATGCGCAGGCCCGCCAGCGGATAGAACGTGTGCGCCGCGTCGCCGGCCAGGAACACCCGCTCGTCCTGGAAACGCTCCGCCACCCGCGAAGGCCCCCCGTACCGGCGGATCCAGCGCACCGGCACATCGGGGAACGGCCGCTCGTTGAGCCGCTCCACACTCGCCCGCAGCTCCCGCGCCGTCGGCGGCACCGAAGGCCCCGGCAGCTCGGTGTCGAACTCGGCGGTGATCACACGCGTCACCCCCGGCTCCACCGGCACCGACGAATACAGTCCCCCCGCCGGGCAGAACCGCGCCCCGCGGTGCACCTCCTCCAGCCCGGCGAAGTCCATCTCCACATCGGCGACCAGACCGCAGTTCGCCTGACTGGAACCGGGAAAGCGGATGCCCGCCAGCTCACGCACCCGGCTGTCCTCCCCGTCCGCGCCCACCAGATAACTGCCGCGCAGCCGGGACTCCACACCACCGTGACGCACGGTGACCGTGACCCCCGCGTCGTCCTGCTCGTAGCCGACCAGCTCACGCCCCGGCAGCAGGTCCGCGCCCCGCTTCACGGCCCGCTGCTCCAGCTCGCGCTCCAGATACTCCTGGCCCAGCAGCAGCGCGGGCAGATGACGGCCCTCCAACGGGGCGCTGTCCAGCCACAGCAGCGAGAAATGCGTGCCCTGGGACGGCGCGGTGTGCTCCCACAGACCGTCCAGCAGGCCCCGCTGGTCCAGGAGCTCGGCCGCTGTCGTGTTCAGGGCCTGCCCCACGGACCGGCCGCCCTCGCGCGCCGTGTGGCGCTCCAGCACGATCGTGTCGACGCCCCACAGCCCCAACTCGTGGGCGAGCATGAGGCCGGCGGGCCCGCCGCCCGCGATGATGACGGGATCGGACATAACCTGTTCCTAAGGGTCGGCCGGCCCGGGGGACCGGCGTACGGCGTGGTCGATGAAGGACAGGCGCGCGCCCGGGGCCGCGTGCCGGGGGGCGCGGCTCAGACGATCCCGAGCTCGTTGTCGATGAGGTCGAAGATCTCGTCGTCGCTCGCCGCCGAGATGCGCTCGGCCGCCGACCCCTCGGACCCGGCCGCGTCGAACTGGCCCTCCTCCAGGCGCAGCAGGAAGTCCTGCAGCCGGGCCGCGGCCTTGCCCGCCGACGCGGGGGAGACCGCCGCCTCACCCAACGTGCCCTGAAGCGCGTCGAGTTCGGCCAGCAGCCGCCCGAACACATCGGCCTGCGGCGGCGCGAGCAGCTCATCGAGATGCCCGACCAGCGCGGCCGGCGTCGGATGGTCGAAGATCAGCGTCGGCGAGAGCCGGCGGCCGGTCGCCGCGCCGAGCCGGTTGCGCAGCTCGACCGCGGACAGCGAGTCGAAACCGAGCGTCTTGAAAGGCCGCTCCAGCCCGACGCTGTCCGCCGTGGCGTGCCCGAGGACCGCGGCGACGTTCTCGCACACGACCTCCGCCAGCAGCGCCCGCCGCCCCTGCGCGGGCAGCGCCGCGAGCCGGTCGGCGAGCGCCTCGCCCCCGCCCGCCGAACCGCCCGCCGCCCGCGCGGCCCGGACCGCCGGCGCCCCCGCCCGCGGCCGCACCAGAGCGGCGAACAGCGGCTCCAGCACACCGGCCGCCGCCCGCTCGGCCAGCACCGCCGGGTCGAGCCCCATCGCCGCCGACAGCGGCTGGCGCAGCCCGAGCGCCGCGTCGAACAGCGCCAGCCCCTCCTTCGACGTCAGAGCCGTCACCCCCGTACGCGACAGCCGGCCGAGCGCCGTGCCGTCGAGATGACCCGTCATCCTGCTCGCCTGGTCCCACAGTCCCCAGGCGAGGGAGGTGGCGGGCAGGCCTTGGGTGTGGCGGTGGTGGGCGAGGGCGTCGAGGAAGGTGTTGGCGGCGGCGTAGTTGGCCTGTCCGGGGTTGCCGAGGAGGCCGGCGGCGGAGGAGTAGAGGACGAAGGCGGTGAGGTCCAGGTGGCGGGTGAGGCGGTGCAGGTGCCAGGCGGCGTCGGCTTTGGGGGCCAGGACGGTGTCGAGGCGGCGGGGGGTGAGGGTGTCGACGGTGCCGTCGTCGAGGACGCCGGCGGTGTGGACGACGGCGGTGAGGGGGTGGCGGGGGTCGACGGCGTCGACGAGGCGGGCGAGGGCGGCGGGGTCGGCGATGTCGCAGGGGGTGAGGGTGACGGTGGCGCCGAGTCGGGTGAGGTCGTCGGTGAGCTGGGCGGCGCCGGGTGCGTCGGGTCCGGTGCGGCTGGTGAGGTGGAGGTGGCGGACGTGGTGGTGGGTGACGAGGTGGCGGGCGAGGAGGCCGCCGAGGGCGCCGGTGGCTCCGGTGATCAGGACGGTGCCCTCGACGTCCAGCGCACGCGGCACGGTGAGGGCGACCTTGCCGATGTGCTGGGCCTGACTGAGATAGCGCAGCGCGTCGACGGCGTGACTGATGTCCCACGCGGTGATCGGCGGCGGCGTCAGCGCCCCGGCCTCGAACAACGCCACCAGCTCGGCCCATATCGCCTGGATCCGCCCCGGCTCCGCCTCCATCAGGTCGAACGCCCGGTACTCCACGCCCGGATGCCCGGCCGCGACCTGCCCGGCATCCCTGACGTCGGTCTTGCCGATCTCCAGGAAGCGGCCGCCGCGGGGCAGCAGCCGCAGGGAGGCGTCGACGAACTCCTTGGCGAGGGAGTCGAGGACGACGTCCATGCCCTGGCCGCCGGTGGCGGCGAGGAAGCCCTGTTCGAAGTCGGTGGTGCGGGAGTCGGCGAGGTGGGCGTCGTCGAAGCCCAGGCCGCGCAGCGCGTCCCACTTGCCGAGGCCGGCGGTGCCGTACACCTCGGCGCCCAGGTGCCGGGCTATCTGCAGGGCGGCCATGCCCACGCCGCCGGCCGCCGAATGCACCAGCAGCCGCTCCCCGCGCCCCAGCCCCGCCAGATCCACCAGACCGTAGTACGCCGTGAGATACACCACCGGCACGACAGCGGCCTGCTGGAACGTCAGCCCCCGCGGGATCCGCGCCGCCCACCGGTGATCGGTGACACCGACCGGCCCCAGCCCGCCGGACGGGAACAGACCCATCACCCGGTCGCCCGGCGAGAACGCGGTCACCTGCGACCCCACCTCCACGACCACGCCCGCACCCTCGCCGCCGATCCGGGCGTCGTCCCCCGGATACATGCCCAGGCCCACCATCACGTCACGGAAGTTCAGACCTCCCGCACGCATCGCGACCCGTATCTCATGGCCCTTGAGCGGCCCTTCGCCCTCCGGATGGGGCAACAGCGCGAGATGCGCGAGCGTCCCCTTGCTGGTCACGTCGAGCCGCCAGGAGCCGCAGCCGTCCGGCGGCGTCAGCACACCCGACGCGTCCGCCGCGCGCACCAGCCGCGGCACCTGCACCCCCCCGTCGCGGACGGCCGCCTCGGCGAGCCGCCCGGCGAGAGCCCGGACCAGCGCCGCCCCCGTCCCGGACGCCCCCGTCCCCGACGTCACCGGGCCGGCGCCCACGTCGAGCAGCGCGAAACGGCCCGGATGCTCGGTGGACGCCGACCGCACCAGACCCCACACGGGCGCGGCGGCCAGATCACGGATCTCGGGACCCGGCCGCGCCGCGACCGCATCGCGGGTGACCACGACCAACTGCGCGTCCCCGAACCGCTCGTCCGCCAGCCACTCCTGCACATGAGCCGTCGCCCGCCCCAGAACGGCACGCATGGCGTCCGGCACCTCCTCGCCCGCCGGGCCGCCGACGCAGGTGACCAGCGCCCGCGCCGGAACGCCGACGCCGTCGTCCACCGCCGCCCGCAGCGCGCCGAGCGTGTCGTAGACCCGCACGGACGCCGCGTCCCCGCCCGCCTCCCGCAGCGCCTCCGCCAGACCCAGCGGATCAGCCCCGATCACTGCGACCGGCCCGAGCGGCATCGGCTCCTCGGCCCCGCCCGCGGGCAGCGGCGTCCACGCCGGCAGAAGCAGCCCGGCGGTGCCGTCGGTCGCGGCCCCCGCCGCCGCGAGCTGCTCACGGGCGATCGTCCGGGTGGTGAGTTCCCCGACGGTGAGGACGGGTCGGCCGGTGGGGTCGGTGGCGGTGATGCGGAGGGTGTCGGGGGCGGTCCGGGCGAGGTGGGCGTGGAGGGTGGTGGGGTGGGTGGCGTGGAGGGCGATGTCGTTCCAGGCGAAGGGGATGCGGATCCCGGCGCCGGCGTCGGCGTCGGTGTCGGCGTCGGCGTCGGGGGTGGTGGCGGTTTCGGGGGTGGTGGCGAGGAGGGCGTGGAGGGCTGCGTCGAGGAGGGCGGGGTGCAGGGGGTGGTCGTGGGGGGTGGTGTGCGGGGGGAGGGTGATGCGGGCGTAGTAGTCGTCTGCGTGGCGCCACAGGTGGGTGAGGCCTTGGAAGGCGGGGCCGTAGGCGTAGCCCTGGGCGGTGAGGCGGGGGTAGAGGCCGGTGAGGTCGACGGGGGCGGCGTGGGCGGGAGGCCAGACAGCGGGCACGGACTCGGGTGCGGGCGCGGGGGTGGGGGTGAGGGTGCCGGTGGCGTGGCGGGTCCAGGGGGCGCGGTCGGCGTCGTCGGCGCCCGCGTCCGCCTCCGGACGGGAATGGACGGACAGCGCCCGCGCCCCCGAGCCGTCCGGCGCCTCCACGGTCACCTGAAGCCGGACCGCGCCCTGGGAAGGCAGGGCCAACGGCGCCTCGAGGACGACGTCCTCCACCGCGCTCAGACCCGTGAGCCGGGCCGCGTGCAGGGCGAGGTCGAGGTAGGCGGTGCCGGGCAGGAGGGCGGCGCCGGCGATGACGTGGTCGGCGAGCCAGGGCTGGTCGTGGGGGGCGAGACGGCCGGTGAGGACGAGGTGCCCGGTGTCGGCGAGTTCGACGGCCGCGCCGAGCAGGGGGTGATCGGCGCGGCTCAGGCCGGCGCTCGTCACGTCCGCTTGCGCGACGGCGTGCAGCCAGAAGTCCTCGTGCTGGAAGGCGTAGGTGGGCAGCTTGACCCTGCTGCCCCCGTGCAGGAGAGGAGTGAGATCGGCGGCAACGCCGTGGGCGTGCAGAGCGGCCAGGGCGCGCAGGGCGGTGCGGACCTCGTCCCTGTCCTTGCGCAGGACGGCGACCGCGGTGACGCTGCCCGCGTCGATGCCCTCCGCGCGGGTCTCGGTCTCGGTCTCGGTGTCGGTGTGGGTGTGGGTGTCGAGGGTGTTCTTGACGAGGGCGGTCAGGACGGGGTCGGGGCCGAGTTCGAGGTAGGCCGTGATCCCCCGCGCGTGCAGGGC
>NZ_JBMNDR010000154.1:0-10479 GCF_052543235.1 Streptomyces sp. SAS_272
ATCTCAACGCACATGATCACACCAAGGCCGCACTGCTGTCGCACCAGCCCTCGCTGGTCAGCGGGCACGCAACTCACCGAACTGACACGGTCGTTAAAAAACAAGTTGAGTACGTGTACTCATACCAGGCGGCTGCCGGGCGGCCAGGATCAAGGCAACGGAACGGCCGAGAGAGCCGGTCCGACCGACTGATCCTGACAGGGGACATCCTCATGGCGCGTCGTATCGTTCTTGCCGTCACCGCTGGTGTCGTCGTCCTCGGTGGCGCCGGAGCCTTCGCCCTCGCATACGCCGGAGAGCAGCCTCCCTCGGTGGAGCAGAGCGCCGCCGGCTACGCGGCCCCTGCCGGCGACCGTGCCGGTTCGCTGACCTTCACCACCGACGTCACGGCGTCCTCCGGTGTCAAGAGCGTGAAGGTCCTGGCCTGGCCGGCGAACTCGGACTTCGCCAAGAAGGGCCTGACCGCCAAGGACATGGCCTCCGTGGAGTCGGCCGTGTGCAAGCCGTCCGGTGGGGACACCGTGCACTGCACGTACAAGGTTCCCGTCACCCGTGACGACGCCGAGACGTCCGAGCGTGGTGTGTGGCACGTCGCTGTGCTGGCCACCTCGAAGGACGGCGACACGAAGCTGGTCGCCAAGGCCGCCGACTTCAACGTCGCGTGATCCTGTGGACCGGTGATGTTCGACGCGGCGCGTGTGCTCCCGGACCGGTCCTGGTCTCAGGGGTCGAGGAGGGCAGGTCCCGGATGTCGGGAGACGAGCCGTGGCGTATGTCGGTGGTCGGTGAGGACTTCGAGGTCAGCCGGCGCGACGGCACCCCGGGCAGCTACCACCTCGCCCGGCTGACCGGCCCCGACCCCCAGTACGGCTTCGGGTTCGGCACCCACCCTCCCCTAGCGGCCGACAGGGTCCAACTGGCGCAGTCCATCCGGGACTTCCTCTCACAGGTGGACCCTGAGACCGGACACTTCGAGTAACCGCACCCCTGTCGCATCCCGCCCGGCGAGAGGCACTCCGCCACCCGCCCCATCCCCAGACCTCGCCGATCTTGTGCCGGATGTCGAAGAGGTTCGCCGCGTGGACCCCCGCGTCCCGGTCCCCCACGGCCTCCTCGACCACCACCGGAACGAACCCGTGCTGCATGGCTTCGAGCGCCGTGGCCCGTGCGCAACCGCTGGTCGTGAGGCAGGCGATGAAGACGGTGTCGATGTCGTGGGAGGTGAGGCACGTGGACAGGGGCGTGCCGAAGAAGGCGCTCGGTCACTGCTTCGCCACCGTCAACTCCCCGTCCGTCGGGCCGGTCCCTCGATGAACTCGCCGTACGGGCTGCCGTCCAGCCACACCTGGAACGGATGGCACGACCACGTCACCCTCGTCTCCGTCGCGCATGCCTTTGAGAGCGGATACGTGCAGGCAGGTCAGAGGTGGGCCAAGCGGCGCAGCCACGGCCAGCTCTCCCTGCCGATCTTGCCGTCCTCATCCAGTCCGGCGTGGCAGCATTCATTCAGGCCGGCCTGCATGTTTTTAGCCGCGGCCTTGGAGTTGGAGCCGAAGACTCCGTCGATGGTGCCGGGGTTGAAGCCCGACCGACGGAGCAGGCACTGTGCCTCGATGCCCGAGTTGGTCACCACGGTGCTCGAGGGCTGCACGGTGGTGCCCGAATAATAGCCGGCGTATGCGTACTCGCCGGAGGTCGAGTAGTGGCAGGTGTACGTCGCGGCCGACGCCGCGGCAGCGGGCGGTACGGCAAAGCCGCTGCCCAAGGCGAGGGCGGCCGTGGCCAGGGCGATGCGCTTGCGTATGCTCATGCCGGGTCCTTCAGGTCGTGGGCCGGGCCCGGTTGGGTATTCCGAGCAGCCCCGGGCTGTGCGGCTCCGGTCGAGGAGGGGCGCTGTGCCTTGACGGTAGGGGCGGCCGCCACCGCCGACGCGTCCTGCGGCGGGTGTTCCTCCCGCTCCATCGTGTGCGGTAGTTGCGAGGGGTACAACTCTCTTTTGGGCCACACCGCCCAGCCGCGGCAAGGACGTCGCCTTCGAAGCGTCCGTCACAATTGTGGCAGACAAGGACTTCACGCCTGGCGCAGATCCTTGACCCGGCGGAGCTTGCCCAGCGAGCGCTCCAGGGTCTCCGGTTCGGCGACGGTGACCTCGACGGTCACGCCGACGCCGTCCTTGACGCCTTGACCGATGGCCTTCGCGGCGGTCTCGCGCTGTTGCGGCCCAGTACCGGGCCGGGCCTCGACGAGGATTGTCATGTGGTCCATGCGCCCGCGCCGGCTCAGTTGGATCTGGAAGTGAGGGGCCATACCGGGGGTGCGCAGCACGATCTCCTCGATCTGGCTGGGGAAGACGTTCACCCCGCGCAGGACGATCATGTCGTCGCAGCGGCCGGTGATCTTCTCGATGCGGCGGAAAGCGGGCCGGGCGGTGCCCGGCAGCAGCCGGGTGAGGTCGCGCGTGCGGTAGCGGATGATCGGCAGCGCCTCCTTGGTGAGGGAGGTGAAGACCAGCTCGCCGTCCGCGCCGTCGGGCATGACGTCGTTCATGACCGGGTCGACGATCTCGGGGTAGAAGTGGTCCTCCCACACGTGCAGGCCGTCCTTGGTCTCCACGCACTCCTGGGCGACGCCGGGGCCGATCACCTCGGACAGGCCGTAGATGTCGACGGCGTGGATGTCCATGCGCTCCTCGATCTCGCGGCGCATCTCCTCGGTCCAGGGTTCGGCGCCGAAGATGCCGACCTGAAGGGAGGTGGAGCGCGGGTCGACGCCCTGGCGCTCGAACTCGTCCAGGAGGGTGAGCATGTAGGAGGGGGTGACCATGATGATCTCGGGCTTGAAGTCCTGGATGATCTGCACCTGGCGTGCGGTCATGCCGCCCGAGGCAGGGATCACCGTGCAGCCGGCCCGCTCGGCGCCGTAGTGTGCGCCGAGGCCGCCGGTGAACAGGCCGTAGCCGTAGGAGATGTGCACCTTGTGGCCCGGGCGGCCGCCCGCGGCGCGGATCGAGCGGGCGATGACGTCCGCCCACATGGAGATGTCGTTCTCGGTGTAGCCGACGACCGTGGGGCGGCCGGTGGTGCCGCTGGACGCGTGGACACGGCGGATCTGGCCCATGGGAACGGCGAACATGCCGAAGGGGTACGTGTCCCGCAGGTCCGCCTTGGTGGTGAAGGGGAACCGGGCGAGGTCCTCCAACGAGCGGCAGTCGGCGGGCACGACTCTGGCTTCGTCGAATTTCTCGCGGTACAGCGGAACGTTGTCGTACGCGTGCCGCAGTGTCGCCCGCAGGCGGCGGAGCTGGAGGTCTCTGAGCTCCTCGCGGGAGATCCGCTCCGCGCTGTCCAGCAGATGTGCCGGGAGGGGCCGTCCACGACGGTCCGTGGCGGCCGCGGGGGTGTTCAGTCGGCTGCTCATGGTGACTCCTTGGGTTCCGTGCTCCTGATGCTGCGGCCGCGGAACTCCGCGATCACGTCGTCGCCGTGCCGGACGCTCACGTCGCAGATACCGCTACGGCCAGTCGGGCTCTACCACCATGTCTCCGGCAAGGAGGCGCTCCTCGACCTCGCCCTCCCCCGCGCCCCGGACGTCGTCTTCGCCGTACTCGACGAGGTCCCGGACCCAGGCGCCGCAGCGACGGCGCAGCTGCGGCACGCCGTGCGGGGCCGGCGGTCTCGCCGATCGGTCCATGACCTGGTCGCCGCCGACGACGTCAAACGCGGCCTACGCCGCGCAGCAGTTGCTCGTCGACGCACGGATCGCGGCCGGCGCTCCTTCTCCGACCGCTCACGGCGGACGACGATCTCCGGGCCGCACCGATTTGTAGGGCCCGGGGCCTGCGGCGACGACGTCGTCACTTGGCGCCGGTGCGGCACCGAAGTCGTAGTGTCTGTCGGTCACTGTGCAGACTCCGGTCGCAGGCGCCGGCTGCTGGATCAGCCGGAGATCATTTCGGACAGTTCCTCGTCCGGGTGGTGCAGGATCACCGCCGCCGGCTCGGCGGGCGCTTCGACGGTGCGCGGGGTCGGGTTGCGATTGATCAGCAGCCGGAACACGTCGGGACGGGAGTAGTGACCGACCGGGTCCGCTGCGGACTTCGCGATCGCGATCAGCGCCGGATCGAGGTCCGCGTAGAGGATGCCTTCCTCGGTTTCCGCGAGCGGTTCGGCCAGCGGTGTGCCTTCGGGCCCGAAGATGCGTGCGTAGCCGCCACCGGCCCGCAGGAGCTGCCGCTTGGCCTCTGTGTCGCAGAACAGCGCCTGAGCGGCCTCGCCGATGACCGAGCAGGCGGCGACGACGAAGGTCTGGCCTTCGACGCCGTACATGAGGCTCGCGGCGGTGTTGACCTCGGGCCCGAGCGCGCTGGCCGCGCCGCGGTAGATGGAGAAGCTCGGCCAGGAGGCGACGTGGATCTCTTCGCCCAGGCTGTACATCGCATACTTGGACAGCGGCTGGAAGTGCTCCCAGCAGTTCAGCGCGCCGAGCTTGCCGAGCGGGGTGCTGTGCACCTGCAGGTCGCTGCCGTCGCCTTCGCCGTAGACCGAGCGCTCGACGTGCGTCGGCTTGAGCTTGCGGCGCACGGAGATCAGCTCGCCGGTGTCGGAGATGAACGCCTGCGCCATGTAGAGACTGCCGCCGTCGCGTTCGCTGAAGCCGAGCACCACATGCACGCCGTTGTCGGCGGCGGCCCGGCGCAGGCGCCGCATCTCGTCGCCGTCGCGGGTCATCGAATTAGCGGCGTACCGGGGCACGAACGCCATGCCCGCGGCGGGAGAGTCAAGCCAGATCCACCACGGGTAACCGGGGACGAAGGTTTCGCCGAACGCCACCAGCTTCGCCCCGCCGCGCGCCGCCTCACCGATGAGCGCGATCGCCTTGTCGACGCTGGCGGCCAGGTCGAGCCACACCGGCTCTGCCTGGACCGCCGCCACTCGCACAACGCCTTCCATGATGCCTCCTGGGGTTGATGTGCCAGGCAACATAGGGCGGTGGCGGCCGCCGGGACTGACCGCGTGCGCCTCGGTCACTGACCGCGTGCGCCACCGGGGGTCGTGCCGAACCCGGCACGGAACGCGCGGTGGAACCCGGACTCGCTGGCGAACCCGCACTGCGCGGCAACCGTCGCGATCGGACGGTCCGGGTACTCGATCAGCAAAGCCTTCGCGCGCTCCAGGCGCGCTCGGCGGATCGCCGCGGCCACCCCGCCCTCGGGGGCAAAAATCCGGTTCAACGTGCGCCGCGAGACCCGGCAGGCAGCAGCGACTTGGGCGACGTCCAAACTCGGATCGGCCAGACGCCGTCGGATGATCGCCGAAGCCCGCTCACGGACGAGGGCCCGTGCCGGATCCGGTCCGGGCTCGCCGGACGCCGCGAACGACGCCGCCGCCGACAGCAGCCCGAGCGCGTGCGGCAGTAGCGGGGCCGACGTCTGCGGGCTGGTCCTGGCCGCTTCGGCCAGCGCGGTGAAGAACGCCGGCACTACCTGTCCCGGTCCGCACCGGCCGAGCGCCCGAGCGGTCAGTGCCCGAGTGTCGCGCACCGCCAGGTCACGCCTGGGTACCTGGACCACGAGCTGGCGGAACTCGTCGGCGAAGCTCAGCGTGTACGGGCGGGTGCTGTCGTAGAACGCCATTTCGCCGGTGTCGAGCTCGGCGACCCGGCCGTCCTGCTCGACGCGCCCGCGGCCGCGCAGCTGGATGCTCGCCAGCAGGTACTCGTCCCCGCTGCGTGCGATCAGGCTCGGAGTCCGGCGCACCACCTGCCCGCCGGCCACCACAGTGGATAGTTCCAGCTCACCGACCGGTACGTGCTCGATCCGCCCCGAGAAGGCATTCTCGGCGACCGGGGCGGCGCTGAGCTGCACGAACGTCTCGCAGATCATCTCCCGCCAGTAGGCGAACGCCTCTGCGGCAGGCACCACCGCCGTGGTCAGCTCCACCCGGGCCTGACGATCCATCCGCCGATTATCACCCCGGCAGGCCGTCCGGTCGAGCGCAGGGGCCAGGTCACGCGTACTGCTGCCACTCCCCCTCCTTGCTCCCTCAGGTGGGCGTGTTGTGGGAGCAGTCAGGTCGGCGAGAGGAACAGGCGACATGAGGCTCCGTCGCTCGACCAGATCCCGGTCCGTCACAGACCCGTGTCGGCCAGCCACCGGCTGGTGGTCCGGGCGTGATGCCCAGCAGCTCTGGGCGGAGTTCTCCAGCGCGATCGAGCGGCCCGGCAGCGCGCTCATGGCCCGGTAGGAGCCCGCGATGTCGGCGGCGGGCCTTCGCCGATCAGCGGGGCGACCGAGACACGGAATTCCTCGGGTGTGATCGGCTCGAAGGCTACGTCCTTGCCGAGACGTGCTCCGAACGTCGCGGCCAGGTCGGGGCCGGTGATTGCCACGCGCGGCGGGGCGGCCTGGCAGGCGCTGGGCGTCATGGTCGGCCGGGGGGTCAGCCCAGTGTGGGGCGTGTGCGGCGTGCGGTGTGTGCGGGCCGCCCGACTGCGGCGTACCAGACCAGGGCCGCACAGATGAAGGCCGTCGCCGCGGAGACCAGTGACCTTGTGAGGGTGTCGTTCCGTGCACCGGAAACGAGGGCGATGGCCGATGCCACCGTCAAGGTGATGACGGAAAGCGCACGGGTGCTCCGCATGGCGCCTGGCGCGACGGCCGGCGGCAGCAGCCAGGTTGCGAGGCCGTAACAGGCACAGGCCAACAGTGTGGCCCCCAGCACTTCGCTGGGCCGGTGGCCGCCCATGGTCGCGCTGGCGGCGGCGATGCAGGCGAGCCAAAGCACACCGACCGTGGCGACGTAGGGGCGGATGCGGGGGGGAAACCACGAGGACGGCGGCGAGAGTCAGCGCGGCGGGGATGGTGGTGTGCCCGCTGGGGAAACCCTGATCAAGGAGATTCTCCGGCGCGCCCACCAGATCGGGGCGGGGCAGGGTCGACTTGAGGACCTCCTTGCCTCCGGTCGTGAATATGACGACGCCGAGCGCCGCACACCCCGGCCACCAGCATCGCCGCACCAGGGTGAGGAGCACGATGACGGCCAGGCCCACCATCAGGGTGGGCTTGGTGCTCAATTCCAGCGGCGGCAGGGGCGTCGAGCCGTAGGCCGCTCCAGACAGGGGGTAGATCCATGCTTCTTCGCCGCCCTGTTCACCGAGACCGAACAGGGCGTTCTCAGCTCGTTGCCCCCACGGGGTGCAGATGGCGAGCAGGTAGACCGTCAGGAACCCCAGGGTGTACAGCAGGGCCGGCATCCAAGGCCGTGTCGTACGCGACAGGCTGGGGGCGTCGGGGGCCTGCCTTGAGGCCCCGGGACGGTGCGCGGGCAGGGTCGGAGAATCGTGCTGAGTCATCGCTCTGTTTCTTCCGTTGAGGGGAGTTGGGCCACGCAAGTCCTGTGGCACGACGTGGGCCGCCGGGCTCGGCCGACCCACCGGGCTCCGCTCCTATTCGGGGAGCGCCCGCTCCTGTCGGCGCTGGGCGGTGATCGCCAGGGCGGGGAGGGGCGCGATCAGGAGGAGGAGAACGACCAGGTCCGGAAGGGACTGCATGAACGCGTCCGGCTGGACGACGATCGCCTGCGTGCGGACGATCGCGACCGCCGCGACGGGGATCAGCCACCGGTGGTCGCCGGTGGTCGCCGTCGCCACCCACGCACCGAGCAGGGCGGCGGCCTCGAGGACGAACAAGCCGCGCTGGAAGGCCGGACTGACAGAGATGACGTGCAGGCCCCCGGCCACGAACATGGCGAGCACGACAGGGGCCAGCCAACGGTACGAGCGGCGTCGCAGAACTCTGGAAGCGAGCCGTCCGTATAGGGCTTGGCTCTTCAAGTCCCGCGCTGAGCGGACCGGATGGCGGGGTCTCTCGTACCTGCCCTGCTGTTGCAGTCGGCCGGGGCGGATGAACGGCTTGAGGCCCGCCACACGATGTGGCGAGCCTCAGCGGATTTCGGGCTACAGCGGTGAGCGCGTTCAGTTGCTACTCGGCCATCGGTTCGACGTAGGTGCTGTCGAACCAGTCGAGGAACTCGCGGACGCTGCCGATCTTGGCGACCCGGGCATGCAGCGCCTTCTGGTCGTGCCCAGCCAGGAACCAGCCACCGGTGACTGGTTCACCGCACCCGCATCCGCACAGGCGGATGTCGTGCGACGAATCGAAGTAGGTGATCGGGTTTCGGGCCGAGTCCACAGGGGTCTTCTTGTCCACGTAGGCGTCGTAGACCGCGTGGCCCGCCTTGAGAAACCTGCCCTCGATCGCCTTGCGCCCGCCGGCAACCGGAACCAGCTTGTCGATCTCGATGGCCATGCGCACGGTGCCGCGGGCGGAGAGCAGCGCGTACTGCTCCTTCTCCGCCCGCTCACCCAGGACCCAGCAGCCCCGGTTGGCCTGGAAGAGCGCTTCGCCGCTCATGCTCTCGTGCCAACCGACATAACTACGCCCCAACTGGTCCTCCTGCGGCTCGACGGGCCGCATGTCGCCGAGAGTGATGTGGATCATGATCTGCCCCCAATAGGTGGATACCCATGGCCCCTTGCCCTGGCATCTATTGGCATCCTGCCAGAACCGCCCGGATACCTTCAACCCCTTGGATGTAAGGTCTTTGGTTAGGGGTGCAGGTGAGATCCCTGATCTCGGCGGCGGTGGCCTTCTACCCGCCGCAGTCGACCTCCCGCCACATGGCCAGCCCGTCGCCGTTCAGCCTGCCGGACGCGTTGATGGTGCTGACGATCCGCCGCTGCACGGCCCGTACCTCCGGGGCGACCGCTCAGGCCATCTCCGTCTCCCTCATCCCGGCCGGCGTCCACGGGCGGGCGCCGTCTGCACGCATCAACGCTCCAGGCCCGTACACGGCCCGGTCCGACTTTCCGCCCGATCGCCCTGCGCCGGCACCTACTCGTCGTCGTCGGCAGCGTTCTTGTCCCGCAGGGGCCGCAGCCCGCCGGGCAGGTCGGGGAGCTGGAAGGAGTACCGGCCGAGCGGAGATGTACGGCCGGTTCGAGTTGGACATGAACAGCCACCTGGACCTGGAGCTTGCGGCTGCGGTGACAATGCCTGGCCCACGTAGTCCGCAGAGCGAAGCCCCCGGCTACACGGCGACCCGAGCTACTGCCGGGTGGTCGTAGAGCCCGGAAAGATGCACCGAAATACCCGTCGGTAGGCAGCGGCCGTGGCAGCCGATGCCGGACAGTCCAGGCGAGGGTCCAGATCAGCTCGGAATTGTGGCTCCAGCGCCCAACTGCCGTTCGATCTCCGCAGCCGGGAACGGCGTCTGCTTGCTCTCGGTGAGCAGACGGCGGAAGAAGGAGGCCACGACGACGGTAGGGCGTGCGTGCCTGTCGATGATGGCCGTGATCGCAGGCGGGATGTCGTCAGGTCGCCGGCCCGCGATCCAGTCGTGCAGGAAGGCTTCGCGTTCCGTGTCACCCACGCCGTCGAGCAAGTGGTACTGGAGCAGGTGGCTCGCGGTGTAGCAGTGGTCGTATGCGAGGTGGTCCGAGAGGAAGGCGGACTCGTCCGCCGAAAGATCGAAGCGCGAGCTCAGAGCAAGTCCGAAGTCAGCGAAGTAGAGCTGGCGTCCATCGGTCAGGATGTTGGCAAAGTGGGCATCGAAGTGGACAAGTCCGCGAGAACTCATGAAGGCAGCTCCTCTCATCAGGGCTTCCTCCACCCAGCGGAAGGGCAAGCTGTCCCCGTCTTCCGGCGCGGCGGTTTTGCGCTGGGTGGCCAGCCATCCGGCGAGTGTGTGCGGCACGTGCTCCAGGAAGACCACCAGGCTGCACGAGGACTGGCCGATGGCCTCCAGCCGGTCACGAACGGCGGGTGATCCCTCCCAGTGCGCGACGGCCCCTTCCAGGCCTCCGAACTCGTCGGTGAATCCTCCGGGAGGGGAGTCAGGCAGAACTCGCCAGTGGTACATCAGGGGGAATCCCGCATACTCGTCGCCCAGAACCCAGTTCGTGGTCATGGTGTGCGCGGCAAGCTCCCGCCAGGCACCGAACCCGGCCGAGCCCACCCCGTACTGGTAGAACATCGGCAGTTCGAAGACGTTCGCCGTCGACCGCACGTTCTCCGGGCGCAATTCGGTGTCCGTCAAAGGGATCCGCTTGACGAAGACGCGCGTTCCGTTGATGTCCAGCTCTGCCGACCTGCCGCCGATGCCCGACCCGAGCGGGGTAGCGGCCGCCACGACCTCCCCGAGCCGGTGGTCGCTCAGCAAGGAGAGTTGGGTGCTCACGGCTCCGTAGCCAGCCAGGCGCGCGGCGCGCAGCAAATCCTGGTCTAGCATCGACGGCTCCTCGGTGCCCGAACCAGGGCTTCGGCATCCCGCGTACGGCATCGACCTTACGCTGAGAAGGTCAGCCACTGAAGTTCCTCAATGAGCCTCTTCAGCGTTGCTGCTCCAGGGTGAGGATGGCCTTGGCGATTGACGTCATGCGGTTGGGGCTGCACCGGGATCTGCGGAAGATGCGCCAGGACTT